>MVCY01000026.1 GCA_002049985.1 Candidatus Latescibacteria bacterium 4484_181 | reverse complement strand
GTTGGTAACATAGACCCGGACGGATATTTAACCTGTTCAGTCCAGCAGATAGCTTCGGCCCTGAATGTCCCAGAAACGGAAGTAGAAAGGGTACTGAGTACCATCCAGACCTTTGACCCTCCAGGGGTGGGAGCCAGAGATCTTCGGGAGTGCCTTGCGATCCAACTCCGGGAGCTAGGGGAAAAGGATAGCCCGGCTATGAAGATTGTACAATTCCACTTAGATGATCTGAAAAGACATCGCTACCGCAAGATTGCCGAATCTTTGAAACTCACTGAAGAGGAGATTCGAAAGGCATTCAAAATCATCTCCGGTTTGACTCCCAGGCCAGGGGCTGCTTCCTTTGGATCTGAAGCGAGGCAGATAACTCCCGACCTGATTGTGGAAAAAATGGACGATGAATATGTGGTGATGCTCAACGATAAGTCCATTCCTACTGTGAGGATTAATCCCGTCTATCTCTCTCTGCTGAAGCGGAGTAAGATCTCAGAGGAGGAGCGCAAATATGTGCTGGAGAGACTAAACTCTGCCCGCTGGCTGATCAGCGCCATCGACCAGAGACGTTCCACTATGTTGAGGCTAATGAGGTTTATTGTCGATCGACAGCGGGATTTCTTTGACCATGGAGTTTCGAGTTTGAAACCAATGGTGCTTCAAGACGCAGCCGATGCCCTGCAACTTCACCCCTCAACTATCAGCCGGGTGACCAACGGGAAGTATGTCCAAACCCCTCATGGTATCTTCGAGCTAAAATACTTCTTTGACAGTAAGATCGACTCCACCTCTGGCCAGAGTGTCTCCGCCAAAACGGTGATGGAGAGGATAAAACGGTTAATAGAGACAGAAGATCCTCAGAATCCCCTCAGTGACCAACAGGTAGCTGAACTGTTGAACAAAGAGGGCTTCAACATAGCCAGACGCACAGTCTCTAAGTATCGCAACAGGATGCGTATTCCCTCTGCTGCTTACCGCAAGAAACTGTGAACCCTCCAAGCCTTAACCCAATGTTTGCCCTTTTGCTTGGTGTCGTCTTAACTGACGGCATTTTTTATTCCTCTGGTGAACTTCATACACAAAGCCCATCTCTTAGCCTGATTGGCAGGAGATTTTGACAAGTATTCTATGTCTACGTCGACTTATGGGAGACAAAGAACTCATCATAGAGGGGGCGCGGCAGAACAACTTGAAGGGGATCAATCTTCGTCTGCCCCACGACAAAATTACCGTTATCACCGGACTCAGCGGTTCAGGTAAGTCCTCTCTTGCCTTTGACACTCTCTTTGCAGAAGGGCAGTGGAGGTATATTGAATCGCTCTCCACTTACAGCAGGCAGTTCCTGGAGAAGCTGGACCGGCCAGATGTGGACTATATTGGCAATATCCGCCCAGCAGTGGCTGTTGAGCAGAAAAACCCGGTTCGCACCTCCCGCTCCACTGTGGGTACAGCCACCGAGCTTTACGATTACTTCCGTCTGCTCTATGCCCGCATAGGAAAGACCTTCTGTCCTGATTGCGGCCAACAGGCCAGAGTCGATCACCCCTCCCAGGTGGTAGAGCGATTGATAAAAGAGCATTCAGGAGACAGGGTATACATCCTCTTCCCAGTTGAGATTGATGGAGAGAAATCGGGTAGGGAAATGATCACACGGCTGCTGGAAAGGGGATTTATAAGGCTCAAGCTTGGCGATGTCGTGAAGCAAATCCACCCGGGCATGGATCTGGAACCGGGGTCGGACCAGCAAATTCAGGTAGTGCTCGACCGTTTAATAGTAAGGGCAGACGACCGCACGCGACTTGCCGACTCTCTGGATACGGCTTTCAGCGAGGGCAGAGGTAAAGTTTATATAGAGATCCTGGGCAAGCAGATCCTCACGTTCAGCTCTCGATTGCACTGCCCCCGCTGCGGAAGAGAATTTGAGCAACCACACCCGTTGCTCTTTTCCTTCAACCACCCTGTGGGAGCTTGCCCTCAGTGTAAGGGATTCGGGAATCTACTGCTTTATGACGAAGACCTCATAGTCCCAGATAAATCGCTCAGTCTGGCCCAGGGGGCGATAGAGCCGTGGACCAAGCCCAGCCACCGCTGGTGGTACCATCAACTGGAGAAACTCTGCCGCAGGAAGCACATCGATATGAACAAACCCTTCTATCAGTTGACCGAAGAGGAGAAAAGGATGATATTTGAGGGAACTGACGACTACGAAGGGGTCTATCAGTTCTTTGTCTATTTGGAAGAGAAACGGTACAAGCTTCCAGTTCGAGTTTTTTTGAGCCGCTACCGCAGCCAATTCACATGTCCCGATTGTCAGGGCTCCAGGCTTCGCCCTCAAGCTCTCTGGGTGAAGGTGGCCGGTTTCGATATCCACCAGCTAAGCCAGATGAGCATTGAGCAAGCCCGGGGGTTTTTCAGCCACATTCGGCTTAGCAACTTTGATCAGGCAGTGGCCGGGGAGGTGCTCAAAAAGATCAGCGCCAAATTAGAGCTCCTCTACCGCACCGGGCTGGGCTATTTGACCCTTGACCGCCAGACCCGAACACTCTCCGGGGGAGAAGCCCAACGGGTGAATATAGCTAACCAACTAAGCGCTCGTCTGGCAGGAACGCTCTACGTGCTGGATGAACCTACTATTGGTCTCCATGTCCGGGACACGCACATGCTTGTTGACGTCCTTAAAGACCTGGCCTCAACGGGGAACACCCTTATTGTGGTAGAACATGATCGAAAAGTGATAGAGAAAGCAGACTACTTGGTGGAATTAGGCCCTCTGGCCGGCGAAAAGGGTGGCCGGGTGGTCTACGCTGGAGATTTCCATCAATTTGTTAACAGTGCTAACACTGTTACTGCTAAATATCTAAGGGGGGAAAAGCGAATACCGCTACCTTCGGTTCGAAGGAAGGGCAGTGGACGGTTCTTGAAGCTCACCGGAGCTCGGTCGAATAACCTCAAAAACATAGACATTGAGATACCACTTCACACCTTTACCTGTGTGACTGGCGTCTCCGGTTCCGGTAAAAGCACTCTAATCCACGACACCCTCTACCATGCCCTAGGCAGAGTCTTCAAGAGCCACTTTGGACAACCTGGGGAACACGACAGTCTCACCGGCACCGAGTGGATAAAAGGGGTGCGAATGATAGACCAAGCGCCGATTGCCTCCACCCCCAGATCTAACCCCATCACCTTTATCGGGGCATTTGATCACATTAGAAGGCTTTTTGCTTCCCTTCCCTACTCTAAGAGAATGGGGTTTGGCCCTGGCCATTTCTCCTACAACGTGCCTGGTGGCAGATGTGAGGTCTGTCAAGGAGAGGGATACCTTAAGCTCGACATGTATTTCCTGGCCGACGTCTATGTCACCTGCGAGCAGTGCCAGGGGAAGCGCTACAAGTCAGAGATACTAAAAGTGAAGTACCGGGGCCGGAATATCAGCGATGTGCTGGGGATGACAGTGGATGAGGCGGTAGATTTCTTTACCGGGCCGCCGGCTTTGGCCAGGAAGCTGAAGTTGCTATCTCAGATGGGTTTGGGCTATCTACGGTTGGGACAGCCGGCTACCACTCTCTCCGGTGGCGAGGCCCAGAGGTTGAAGATAGCAGCAGAACTTATGACTAGGTCTCCCCGAGACATGCTTTACATCTTGGATGAACCGACTACAGGTCTTCATCTGGATGACATAAAGAAGCTGATTTCGGTGCTCAACCGCTTAGTGGATGCCGGCAACACAGTGTTGGTGATAGAACACAACTTGGATGTGATCAAGACGGCTGACTGGATAATAGACTTAGGTCCGGAGGGGGGAGAAAAAGGGGGCAGAATTGTAGCTGTGGGTACTCCAGAACATGTGGCCCAAGTGGAGAGTTCATATACCGGGAAGTATTTGAGGCCTTATCTTGCCGAGTAAGATATGGGTGGTCTGTCTTACTCCTCTCAGCCAGCAAGGGGTGATTCATGGATCGGACCCTCCCGCAGGTCTGAAACCTACGGGAAGGTAGCGCGCTTTGCCCAAAGAGATCGTTCAGAAGTATCGTCAGGGATAAATCCTCGCACAGCACCCAAAGTCGGTCGAGCGTTGGGTTGCGAGGTTAAAGAAGATTATACGGTGCTTCTCAGACTCGCTTTCTCAATCATCGTATCTATGGCGTGTTGCAATTCCGGAGGCAGTCCTTTTAACCTGACGTCCAAAAATCCCCGCACGATGAGCGAGGTGGCGGTCTCCTGGTCCAATCCCCTGGTCATAAGGTACTGGATTTCTTCGTCGGCGATCCTTCCCACCGCCGCCTCGTGGGAAAGGTCAGTTTCCGGAAAGGTACCCTTAAGTTCCGGCACAGCGTGGATAGAACCCGAATCGCGTAAAAGCAACCCACTGCACTCCATATGACCCTTAGTATTTGCCGCACCGCCTTCCAGGTAGCCCCTGGTTATAACCACTCCTCCATCGGAGACTGCTCGGCTTATGATCTCGGCTTTGGCCTCGGGTTCTACCAATTTGGCAGCCATCCCCAGATCAAAATGTGAGCCTTGAGGCGCATAGATCACGGAATTGAATCTGGCTATGCCCCCTCTATTAACCTTAGCTACTGGATACGCCTGCACCAGCTCGGCTGCGGTCAGGGCTATGTAGTTAGATATAAAGGCTCCCCCCGCCTCTACCAAGGCAGCGCTTCTGGGGAAAACCCTGACCTGGGGTGCCCAGTCGTGGATCATCGTGTAGGAAAGCCGGGCGTTTTCCCTCACGTAAAATTCGGTCAGCCCTATGTGCTTTCCCTGTTTCACGTAGGATGCTGTGGTGCAGCCGGTGATGATATGCAATTCCGATCCCGGCTCGGCCACAATGATATTGTGAACCATCTGGGAGAATCTCGCCGTCTTGATAAAAAAGCAGGATTGAACGGGTCTTGCTATCCTGGCACCCGGAACTGCCCTTATGAAATACCCCACGGGAGCATGCTGTGCCACTTCTCTTGTGTAGTTGTCCTTTTCTTTGGGCACTAATTTGAAAAATAGATTCTCCACCCAGGGGTATTTTTGTAAAGCTGCTCCAAGTGGGAGTATCTCCAGTCCTTTTTCTCTCTGTTCCAAGGAAACAACTTCGTGGTCTCTGGTTAAAAAGCTGCCTGACCTGGGCACAGTTCCCGAAGGATCATACCCCACTTTTTGAAGTTGTTGGATATCGTTTTCTGAAAGGCTCATTATCTCTTCCTCTGCTTTTCCAGGCACTCCACACATCTCTCAAACCCATGTGTTCTAATTGCTTCCAGTATCTCATGGGGATTGCCAGAACACAATATCCTCCCGTCGAGAATGACATGTCCCACATCCGCTTGAATCTGCTCAATTATCAAACCGGTGTGGGTTATGATTAACCCGGATCTCTTCCTGGTCACAATGGGCTGTTTCTTCTCAAGCATCTCTTTTATGATGTCAGAAAGGAGTACGATATTCTCAAAATCCACACCAGATTCCGGTTCATCCAGCATGAGCAGGGTGGGCCGCATCAGCTTCATCTGAAGAACTTCGGACCGTTTAATCTCGCCGCCAGAGAACCCTTTGTTCATATCTCTGTGGAGGTAGTCTTTCAGATTGAGAGCCTCGGCAGCAGCAAGGATGTCGTCTTCGTTCCTCTTCACTGCTTTCAGCAGGTGAAACAGGTTTACCCCCTTGACTGCTGGGGGACGCTGAAAAGCCAGACCAATACCCAGCCTTGCCCTTTCATAACTCGGCATGGAAAGGATGGATTCCCCCTTGAATTTTATGTCTCCGTCAACTACCTCATATTGAGGCAGTCCCATAATAGCCCCTACAAGTGTGGTCTTACCTGAACCGTTAGGGCCGAATATCACATGGACGGTGCCTTCATCTATGGTCAGATTCACCCCGTGAAGGATTGTCTTATCTCCAATTCTTACCTTCAAGTTCTTGATTTCCAAAAGACAAGTATTCATTTCCTATTCCTGGTTCTTGGCTTGTAGTGAGAACTTTAGCCGATGAGAAATGTTGTGAACTTTGCTAATAACCCAGGTTCTTGATGACCGATCTCAGCACTCCAGCGGAGCCCTGCAGCCCAGCACCTTCCCTGGTAGAGGGGCGTGTCTCTATTACCCGTTCAATTCCGTTGCTGCTGATCACGCGAGGGACACTAAGGCAGAGATCGTAAATACCGTACTCTCCATTCACTAGAGTGGAGACTGTTAGAACATTGTGCTCGTCTCTAACTACGGCTCCCAAAATCCTCAACATGGCCAGACTGACTACGTAGTTGGTGAGGCCATTGGTCTCGATGATGTGATAGGCAGATTTTTTCACAGTTTCTTCGATCTGACTTTCTGTCTTCGGCGTGGGTTTCTGGTTGCAATTCCTACAGAACGACTCCAGGGGGATTCCGGAGATATCGACCAAGCTCCACAGCAGCACCTCGCTGTCGCCATGTTCGCCGATCACATAGGCGTGAACATTTCTGGCATCAATGTTGCATCTCTGGCTGACCCAATAGCGAAATCTGGCTGAATCAACAACAGTGCCTGATCCCAGAGCCTGGCCTGGGGGCAGTCCGGAACCTTTGAGCACCACGTAGGTCATCACGTCCACTTGACTGGTGGTGACAAGTAGGACTGCCTTCTCGACATAAGCAGCTATACAACTGATTGGCCTGTCTTGTCAAGCTGTTTACACTATGGTTGACAGATTTCTCCTCAGGATGTCCCATTTGATACATCATGCTGCCAGTGGCAAGGCAAGAGGGGTTCTGCCGCTGAAGAACGCCTGGCTTGGGTGATGTATCCGTTCCTCTTAACCTTATAGCCTCGATGGTTTCTATGGAAGTTATGTTAATACATGAATAGATCTTTCTGTAGCTCTTCGACAGAGTTGTATATCTTCTTTCGCAGGGCAAGGCTGTAGAATTCATCGAGGATTGTCTGGTTAAGCCTTTCGGTGTAACCATTGGTTCAGGGATGCTTCGTCCTGGTGAAGCTATGCCCGATATTGTTTCTGTCACAGGCTTGCTTGAACTTGTGATTGGCCCCCAACCGAAACTGGAGAAGCAATCGCAAGCCGTTAGCTGATAGATTCTTCCTATGTTCTTCAGACAACCCACATAGAAAACATCGATACCTACCAGATAGCCCGGATAAGGCGCTTCTATGTGGCGGCTCTTTCATATCTGCTTGTCTCTCTCTACATATTGTCCTTCAATGGACTTCGAATAAATAGGCAGTCTTATTTGCTGCAAACATTTTGTCCTTACCGGAACAGACAGGAAGGTGTATCAGAAGCCATTTCCAGGCGCAAAGTTCGCCAAGAAGTCGCAAAAGGTTAATTACCTATTTGTAAAACCCCCACCTCCTTATGCCCCGGTTCTGTTCTTTACTGTTATCTTAGGTTATTCGCGTTTAGTACAGACCCAGCATCTAATCGTTAAACCTACGGAGTCAAACTATGGGTTACATAACACAGGTGCAAGTTCGGTCGGAAAGATGGAGTTGCCGGCAGTACTATGGGCTCACTTCGGATATCTATTTCTGTGGGAGGGCTCTCCAGAGCCCGATTCCGTCGGCGTCTGGAGACGCCTCCTACAATCTGTTTTCAAGGTAGAGTGGAGCCCGTTTTCTGTAAAATTGCCATTTGTTGGCAGAATGTGTGCAAGAGATAGAGAAATCTTCAGG
>MVCY01000025.1 GCA_002049985.1 Candidatus Latescibacteria bacterium 4484_181 | reverse complement strand
TTCTCCTCCCGGTAGTACCTCTGTCCCCGCCAGGGATCCCAATAACAATAACCCGGATAATCATAATAGCCCCAGCCGTAATAGGAGGGGCTATACCAGGGGTGGTAGACCCTAACCCAGTATAGATCATCCCAACAGGGTTCATACCAGTAATATGTCTCACACCAGTTCCAATAGTCCCAATAAGAGCGCCAGCGTAAGTAAGAAGGCCAGTAAAAGCGCGATCTGAACCAGCAAGGCTCGTCCCAACCCGGGCCATAGTGATAGTAGTAGTAATAGTGGTACTCTGGGGCGACTCTCTCTTCCTGTTCCTGGGCCTCCGGTGGCTCTTCCGACACACGGGTGAAAAGCTTCACCTGGGTGTAACAACCGGCAAGGAGAAGCAGCCCCAAGCTGAGCAGCACCGTAAGCAGTGCCCTCTTGTTTCCTTCAAACATAGAAAACCACCTCCCACAAGCTCAAAGTCTTTTTCTCCCATCTATAAAACGCCCCAATAGAAGAATAGTTGCATAAGATTCCTGTAAAACCAACACCACAAGAACTGCAGGTTTATGACAAAGGCTAATTGAGGCAGTGGTCATTGCGCCCAGGGTGGTTATTGAACAATGACCGATGACGAATGAGCTGCATTAATCTTTTCAGAAATATTCCAGATAGCTCACTCTCAGCTCTCGATTGGGCTTAGAGCTGCCCTTAGCATTTCTGAGCAAGTCTTTTATATCCAGCTCCAGGTTCAAACGACTGGCGAACGTCCAGCGCAGGCCAGCGTTTAGGTAGCCACCTCCTGAACCTAAGGCCTTCAGTCCATTGTCGTTCCGAGCTAAGTCGTACTCGGCAACTACCACCAAGTCTGTTCCTAAATGCTTGTCCAGACCAAAGTACCCGGAGATGTCCTTATCCTCGTCTCCTTTTTCCAAGCTGTAATTGACCCCAGCGTGAAGACCGAATGGTCCCAGAAAAGAGTACCCTTTACTGAGGGCTAAGTAGAACCCCTTTGACTTGGTAGAATATCTTTTCAGCTCCTTATGATACTTGCCAAATCCCTGGGAGTCGAAACCCACTGCCACAGCAGGATAAATCCTTCCTTCATCAAGCAGGCGGATTTTCACTGCCACGCCAACCGTTGGGTTCCAGACTACGGGTGAATCACCGATGATCTGGGTGCCGCCGAAGCAAAGTCCTACCAGAAAACTGTCGGTCAGCCCTACATCAACCCCGGCCAGAATCCCCCCTTCGGAGAACACCCTCAGGTCCAGAGCAAAACTCCCCCGGGGTAGAAGGCCGGCAGTAGGGCATTCTACCAGCTCCTGTGTCTCTACCTCGCTCTGCTGCGCCCAGCTTAAAGAGGAAAAGACGACAACAGCCAACAACACCAGTGAAAATTTCTTCAACATCTTTTTTCTGGCATATTAAAAAGAAAATATGCTTCCCCTTAATATCCCAGTCTCACCTCCTTTTCTTCCTAGCCAATTTTCGCGACATTAAGGTAAATAGCCCCCGTCTTACAAGCTCTTCAGCTGCAAGATGGCTATCCCTAAGACAAGAATGCCTCGTTTGCAACAACTTATCTCTGGGGTTCTAAACGTGATACTCGGACTTTACTCCTTCTTCTCCTCTGCCTCACCCGATTCTGAAGCTTTTTCGACTATATCCTTCCACTTGAACGAGAGGTTTTTAACAATGCTGTCGTTAACCAGGAAGACAGTGGGGCGTTGTTCCGTTTTTACATATACCAGGTCACCCTTCTTCTTACCCACCAAGAGTTCCACTACTGGATTTTCGTCTTTCCAGAGTCTGGCTATGATCTGCGGTTTATCCAGTCCATATTTGGAAAGCCTTCCGGGCTCTTCTGTCACGAACTGCTGGGCCTTCAGTCCCTTGATATCCCACAACATACCCCTGATCTTCCAGTTTTTTGCCCTCCTCTCTACCGGTTGGTTCAACAGCCAGTTTCCGGAGGTATCCTTAATGCAAACGAGGGTACTATCCGGGTAGATGAGCTGCACCTTATTAATATCGTTTACCTCAAATTCGGCTACGGTTTTGTCCCGCAGGTCGAAAGGTGTTCTTCGTAACTGTTTAACTAAGTCTGCCCCAACTAAGAAGACGGGACTTCGGGATTCATCCCAGGCGTAGTAGTCCTCGCCCTTCTTGTCGCCGATTCTGAGCAGTTTCCTGGCCTTGTTCTCTCCCACCCAGAGAGTGATCTCCAACTGAGGTTTGTGCAACCTGTATTTTTTCAGGCTCTTCGGTTTCTCCTCCACGAACTTTTTGGCCTTGGCATTTTTCAGTCTGCTCAAAAGCCTCTCTATCTCATTCTTGTCTGCCTTCGTCTTAAGTGGTTTCTCCATTTGCCATTGGTGGCCCATCTGAGTACAGACTATCCGTTCTCGTCCTTGGGCAAGTTCCAGTTTTTTAACCTTTGCCTTGTCAAAGGCGAGGACCCTCTTGTCCCGCAGATCATAGACGGTCTTCTCCAGTGAACTCAACAACCAGGAACGGAGGGTAAAAACCTGGGGGCGAGAGCTCTTCTGACCAAAGACAAAATCACCGGTAGGGCTTCTGTCACCTAAGAGAAGGGTATCCGTGCTGCCTTCTTCTAAGTCTAAATACACCTTCACATTGGGATACAGAAGGCCAAACTCCGAAAGATCCGCACCGCTGTCGGCTACCACCTGTTCGGCCTTCGCACCCTTTAAGTTGCTGACAATCCTGTCTATTGCGTCTTTGTCCCCTTCAGTCTCAATGGGATAGATTAGTCTCCAATCACCTTCGGGTTTTTTCGCACAGACTATTTTCTTGTCAGGATAGATCAAGGTTAATCTCTTTACCTCCTCCTTTGAGAAGAGGAAGACCCTTTGTTCTGCCTCCTTCTGCTTCTTCATCTCTGCCGGACGTCGGATCTCGTACAACCAGACATAAAGCCCTAAGGCCACCAGCACACCAGCCAGAATAGCAGTGGTTTTGAACTTCATTTCCTCTTTCTCCTGTTGCTAAAGTTAGTCTTAAGTTAATCTTTCTCAAAATTTAACCATAAAGCTCCCGAAGAAGAGGCAAAGTCCGCTAAGCTTGTTTTCTTTCGGCTTGTTGACCAGCTTCTCAGCCCCAATGCCTTGCTTTTTTGGCGTCTCCTCTGCGATCTTTACGGCTAAATCTTCCTTCCTATCTTTTTCTTCTCCACCAGATGCTGACGCCGGTAATTAACACGGTAGCGGGGTAGATTATCAGCACCAACCAGAAGATGGTCCTGGCTTGGTTTTTGGTAAGTTGCAGGGGGTTAAATTCGGGACTTTTGGGCCGGATGGAGATGAGCTCCTCTTCCTCGGTCAGCCAGTTGATGCAGTTGAGGAACAGGTCGCCGTTGGCCTGCTGCTTGAAGAACTGATTGTCGGCAAAGTCAGAATCACCAAAGACCACAAGACGGGTTTTCTTACCGGCAGAGCTGGATGTCTTAGGCTCTCCACTGACAGCGACAGCCAGAGAGATAGGCCCTTTTTTGTCGGTCTTAGGGTCGAATCTTGGCGGTTTCGCCTTTGCCTTCAGAGGGGTCAGGTCTCTCTCTGCCCAGCTCTGGGGCGAAGTCTTGGCCAACTCCGTTCCCTGTATTCCCTCCTTGCTCTGTTTCGACAGTGAAACCGACCGGGCCAGGGGATAGAAGCTCATCACTCTGAGATCTTTGGTGATCGGATGATTCCCATAGGTAGAGATAATGGGCATGGCGTAGCTAACCCCAAACAGGCTTCCAATTCCGCTGGCATCTACTACAAAGTCATCGCCGAGCACAACTGACCAGGAGGCGGCTATACCTTCTAAACCGGAGTAGACCCCCGGATCCAGAAGGAAAAACGCCTTACCTCCCCTATCCAGATAGTCTCGGATCATAGACAATTCCTTCACCAAATACTCTTTCTGGGGCCCAGCGGCAACCAGCAGGGAACAGTCCCCAGGCACCTCATCTTCTTCTGCCAGAAGCAGACTCTTAGGCTCATAGTTGTTATTCTCCAGCTCTTCTTTCACTACATTGAAGCCTTTCCGTCCTGTGTCATCAAGTCCCTTTTCTCCATGTCCCTTAAGGAAATAGACCACCTTCTTCTTCTCTTTACTCACCTTCAGAATGGCATTGGTGAGCTTCTTCTCAGTGGCCTCTCCAGTGAACCTCTCCTCACGAGTGCCGCACTCGGCCACCACGGTCTCATATTCTTTGATGCCGTATCTCCTCGCTTTCTCAGGGCTTCTATCTGGATCGACAAACTCGAATGTCACTTTGCGTGAGCGTGCCCGATAGCTTTCCAAAAGGTCCTTAAGCCTCTGCCCTCGACCTTGCCGGTAGAAGGCAATAATTTTCACCTCCTGCTTCAGGTTCTTCAGTATTTTAATCGTCTGATCTGAAAGACTATAAATCTTAACCTTTGTGGTATCAAAAACCCAATGATGGCGTGTGCTGACGAAATTAACGAGCACAAGTAACGCCAGTACAATAAGTATCATAAGAACTGCATTCGCACCATACTGGGTAGACCTCCGGCTCCAGAACCTCTTCACCATGTCAAAGCCTAAGGCAAAAAAGACTACTAAAAGTAGAACGCCTCCAATCAAGGGTATACCTACCTTCAGATTGAATGCTGGGGCAAGGGCAAAAAGGACCAGTCCAATCACCAGCAGCCCGGCTCCTACTAAACCACAGATAGGTAGATATTTTCTCATTGGCTTACCTCCACCTTTGGGATTCGATCACTTTAACGGTCAGAAAGAGGAAAAACCCTATGAAACTGAGGTAAAAAAGGATATGTTGTGTGTCGATCACACCTTTTTGAAAGGGGAGCATGTGGGTGAGAATAGAGAGATAGGAGAAGATCTTGCCGGCGCCGGGGCGCGTGAAGATGGAAGCTGAACCGATCACCCAAAAGAGCAACAGGGCGCCGAATCCCAAGACAACAGCGATGATCTGACTCTCGGTGACCGATGAGGCAAAGATGCCTACGGCAATGAAGGCTGCCCCCATCAGAAGCGTGCCCAGATAACCCGAAAGCACCGGACCCCAGTCTGGATGGCCATAGACTCCCAGTATAATTTGGTAAAGCACAGTTAGACCTATGATGACAGCATACAAGGAAAAACAAGCAAAGAACTTGCCCAGTAGAGTTTCCGTTATTCGTACCGGGGAGGTCATTAACAGCTCCATCGTCCCTGACCTTTTCTCCTCGGCATAAAGCCTCATAGTGAGCATAGGGATGATGAACAAAGAGATGAAACTGATAAGGCCGAACATCCCCCTTATCACCTGCTGGTTGAGGTTCAGGGCGGGCATTCCACCATAACGAGATGCATACTGCATATAATAGAGACACTCGTTGCTGAATGTAACGGTCATCCCATAAAAGAAGTATCCGGTTATGACGAGAAAAACCGCTGCTAACACATAGGCAATCGGGGAGGTGAAGTATGTCTTCAGCTCCTTATGAAATATGGCGGCAATGTTTCTCATCCCTCTGCCTCCTCTGTAGTTAGCTGTAAGAATATCTCTTCTAAGCTTAACCCAACGCGTCTCATCTCCAACAGTCCGAATCCGCTGCTGGTAATTGCTGCTGCCAATTGCGACCTGACGTCTGCCTTCACTTTACTTTCAACAAAGAAACCGTTCCTCTTCCCGTTGCCCCCGGATTCTACGCTAACGGCTGTGACATCAGGGATTTGTCTGATCCTCTGTTCCACCTGGTCAACAGGTCCTTCCACTTCTACATAGACTCTTTCGGACCCCTTGAGCCGGGCCGTGAGATTCTCGGGCGTATCCACAGCAGCGATTTTCCCTTTATTGATAATCACTACCCTCTGACACGTAACGCTTACCTCTGGTAAGATGTGGGTGCTGAGGATGATGGTGTGCTCTCCTCCCAACTCTTTGATCAACTGGCGAACCTCGATTATCTGCCGGGGGTCAAGTCCTATAGTGGGCTCATCCAGTATTAACACCTCCGGGTCATGGACTAACGCCTGAGCCAGTCCCACTCTCTGCTTGTAGCCTCGGGAGAGTTTGCCGATAATGGTCTCTTTCACTTCTTGGAGCCCGCATTTCTCCATGGTTGCCTCTGCCCTGCTTCTCTGCTGTTTGGGCTCGACGCCCTTTATCTTTGCGTTGAACTCCAGGAAATACCTGACAGTCATATCGTTGTAAAGCGGTGGGTTCTCGGGCAGGTAGCCTATTCTTTTTCTCACCTCTAGGGAGTCTTTGAAGACATCGTATCCGGCCACCCGGGCAGTGCCTGCCGAGGCGGGCAGGAAGCAGGTTAGAATGCGCATAGTGGTGGTCTTGCCCGCACCGTTCGGTCCCAAGAAACCAAGTATTTCTCCCTTTTCTACCCGAAAGGATATGTTATCCACTGCAGTTGTTCTGCCAAAGTATTTGCTGAGATGTTCAACCTCTATCAAGAGAGCACCTCCTTTTGCTCAAGCTTTTCTAATTCTATCTCGATCAGTTTCTTCTAACATCCAGACGAACCAGTTGATGAGGCCAAAAATCGTGACCACCTTCAACTTCTTCCTTTCTGTCTGGCTAAAAGTCGAATAGCTTGCAACCCGATAGGCGTGCCCACATTCTGGCTGATTCGTAATCTCATCAATTCGTGGAAATTACTCGCATTGGGGATGCGCTATGCAAACTCCTCCTCCCCGTATATTCCCTCCAGAATCTGCTCAATCTTTTCTATTTCCCTCTTTTCCCCCTCAATTTGCAGCCTTACTGAACCTTCGGCTCCGGCTACGCCGCCGGCGGCAACCTCTACCGCCCGCACATCGGCCAGAGTCTCCAATGCCTCGATCTCCGTCACAATCAACCCTGTCACCGGGAAAAGAGAGGTGACATCTGCCTCGGCGGCAACAGGAATCTGGCGGCTTAACTCAATAATATCGAACGGAATACATTTCTCTAACCCAACGGGAATAACCAGGTGCACCTTCCTGGCAATCAAAGTACCGATGGCATTGCCGATAGTCCCTCCGGTAGGATGACCTACAAGGATACCTGCCACCTTTTCTCTGTAGTTTAAGGCATTTGCTCCCTTGATGAAGACATCGCCAGCTTTAAGCTCCCCAACCGAGTCGTCCACAGAGAGTCCCTCCACCAGCTTGCCCCTCCGAAACACCACTGCTGGTCTCCTGGAAATGTCCATGCCGGGGCTTTCACTGCTCACCCGGGGTAGAGTCAGACCCGTGGTGTAGCTGAATTTTGCTATGCGCTGCCCGCTCAGTTCCTCAGCCACATATGTGTTGGTGGTGCCCATAGCCACGGTGACCATCCCATCCCTTAGAGCCCTCTTAACAACCTCAAGCTCCTTAACTCCCTTAGCTATCAGTCTCTTAGACTCAGCCACGTCTATTGATTTCAATCTGGGCTAAGGTAAACAGGGCGTCGTCGCACCTCTCATCCTCTGGATATCTGGCGAGCAATTTCTGGAACAGTTTTTCCGCCTTGTCATATGTTGACGAGTCGGCCGCCGCCTTTTCAGCCTGTTGATAGAGCTTCTCAGGGGATTTCTCCACACATCCAGAGACAAAAAGTAGCATCAGAACTATCGTCAGATAGGAACAGAGCTCTTTCATACCCAATTCCTTCCTCTTGGAAATAGCCAGTTCCACCGTTTAAACCGCGCATTACGGGACCGCACACACCGGTCCCACTAATCGGCTGGTAGTTCTTATAAGTCACCAATGATTTAAGAAGGCTCAACTGCTAAGCTCGGAGACCACGGCAGCTACATCTATCACTTTGTCCTCTCTTAGACGGACCAGCTTAACCCCCTGGGTGTTCCTGCTGGCTATCCGAATATTCTTGACGGCCAAACGGATTAGATTTCCCCCCTGGGAGATGATCATAACCTCATCACGACTTTTTACCTTTGCCACCGCCACCACTTTGCCGTTTCTCGGAGTCACCTTAGCAGATATGACCCCTCTACCGCCTCGATGGGTGAGGGGGTACGCTGATATTCCAGTTCTCTTGCCATACCCGTTCTCAGAGACGGAGAGAAGAAACTCCTCAGCAGAGCTGCCCTTCACAGTCTGACCGTTCCCGCTGCGCTCAGCGATGACCATTCCCACCACCTTGTCATCTTCAGAGAGCCTCATGCCTCTGACTCCCTGAGCAGATCTTCCTGTTTCTCTCACCTCGGCCTCGCTGAACCGGATGGCACGGCCTCCCTCAGTGGCCAGCAGGATGTCCTTTTTGCCATCGGTAAGGGCTGCGGCAATCACCTTATCATCCTCAGAGAGTGAGATAGCCCGGATGCCGCCCCTGCGGGGCGAACTGTAGGCCGCAAGACTGGTCTTCTTAATGATGCCCCTGCAGGTGCCTATGGTAAGAAAATGGTGAGAGTCAAACTGCTTCACCGGCACAAAGGCAGTGATAGTCTCCTCATCCCTTACATTCAAAAGGTTCACTATGGAACGTCCCTTAGAGCTGCGACTGCCTTCTGGGATCTCGTATACCTTAAGCCAGTGACACTGACCTCTGTCGGTGAGGAAAAGGATCCAGTCCAGCGATAAGCGTTTAATATAACCCGAGTGAGAGATTGTGACTGCCATCTGCTCTTCGGCTATCAGGTCCTCTATCGTAATCTGCTCCACCTCTTCTTCAACAATCTCTGTCCTCCGCCCATCTCCGTACTTCTTTTTCAGGGCCAAAAGTTCCCTCTTTATCACCTCCATCCTCTGAGAGTAGTCTGCCAGCAGGGCTTTGTGCTCGGCGATAGATTTCAACAGCTCCTCATGTTCTTCTTCGACCTTGCCTTGCTCCAGGCGGGTTAACCGTCCCAGCCGCATATCTAATATGGCTTGGGCCTGTGTTTCAGAGAGAGAGAACCTCTGGCACAAAAGCTCTTTTGCCACTGAGGAATCCTCTGACTTTCCAATAATAGAGATGATCTCGTCAATATTCTGCAAGGCGATCTTCAACCCTTCCAAGATATGTGCTCTCTTTTCCGCCTTATTCAGCTCAAATCGGGTGCGGCGGGTCACCACCTGGTGGCGGTGTTGAAGGAAAGAAGAGAGCATCTGCTTTAAGGTAAGCACCTTCGGCTGGCCATCCACTAAAGCCAGCATAATAGCACCGAAGGTGGTCTGCAAGGAAGTGTGCGCATAAAGAAGATTCAGGACAACCGAGGAATCGGCTTCTTTGCGCAGCTCGATCACAATTCGTATACCCTCTCGGTCTGACTCATCTCGCAGGTCAGCGATGCCCTCTATCTTTTTCTCTCGAATAAGCCGGGCGATGCTCTCCAGAAGTTCCGCCTTGTTTACCTGAAAGGGTATCTCCGTAATGACAATACTCTGGCGCCCTCCCTTTTCCTGTTGCACCTCTGCCCGTGCTCTGAGGGTAATCTTTCCCCTGCCGGTCAGGTACGCTTCTCTAATACCTTCTTTGCCGTATATAATTGCCCCGGTCGGGAAATCTGGCCCCTTTACATATTGCATAAGTTGCTCGCCGTCAATGTCGGGGTTGTCAATGAGGGCCACCAATCCGTCTACTGCCTCGCAGAGATTGTGGGGAGGGATGTTAGTCGCCATCCCCACGGCTATCCCAGAACAGCCGTTACAGATAAGGTTGGGAAACTTCGCAGGTAGCACAGTGGGCTCGGCACGGGTTTCATCATAGTTGGGCACAAAGTCGACCGTGCCCTTGTCCAAATCCTCCAGCAGTTCAACTGCCAAGGGAGTCATACGGGCTTCAGTATATCGCATCGCCGCTGGCGGGTCGCCGTCCACTGAGCCAAAGTTGCCCTGGCCATCAACCAAAGGATAACGGAAATTGAAATCCTGAGCCATCCTGACCAAGGTGGGGTAGACAACTGCCTCACCATGAGGATGGTAATTGCCTGAGGTGTCTCCAGCAATTTTGGCGCATTTCCGGGGCTGTCGCCCAGGGGTGAGGCTCAGGTCGTTCATGGCCACCAGAATTCGTCGCTGAGAGGGTTTCAAGCCATCCCTCACATCAGGCAGTGCTCTGGAGACAATTACACTCATAGAATAATCGAGATACGAGCTCTTCATCTCGTCTTCGATGTACACCGGTATCAGTCTAGCACTACGAGACGCCATCTTCACTTCCTATCCTTCTGTTTGCTGAACACAATGCTTATCTACGGTGTTTCAAGCAGATAACTAGACATCCAAATTCTGCACATACTTAGCGTTCTCCTCGATAAATTTCCGTCTTGGCTCGACTTGGTCTCCCATAAGGGTAGAGAACACTTTTTCTGCCTCTACGGCATCTTCTAATGTCACTTTCAACAGTGTCCGTGTTTCAGGATTCATAGTAGTTTTCCAGAGTTGGTCTGGATTCATCTCGCCCAGCCCCTTGTAGCGCTGGATGACAATTCCTTTATCTTCCCCTAAGCGGCGGACAATAGCGTCTCTTTCCTCTTCATTGTAAGCATACTGCTCCTCTTTTCCCTTTCTGATAGAAAATAACGGGGGTTGAGCGATGTATATGTGACCTTTCTCGATAAGGCTGCGCATATATCGGAAGAAGAAAGTGAGTATGAGAGTGCGGATGTGCGAACCGTCCACATCTGCATCGGCCATAATTATGATCTTATTATAGCGAAGCTTTTCACTATCGCATTCCTCACCAACGCCAGCCCCCAAGGCCGTGATGATGGGCTCCAACTTATCATTAGCTAACACTCTGTCAATTCTTGCTTTTTCGACATTAAGCATCTTCCCCCATAGAGGCAGAATAGCTTGGAAGCGGCGATCTCTTCCCTGCTTCGCGGAGCCGCCCGCAGAGTCGCCTTCCACTAAGAATATCTCACATTCCTCAGGGTTTTTACTGGAGCAATCGGCCAGTTTACCCGGTAGGCTATTGCTGGAGAGGGCTGTCTTGCGGCGAGTGAGTTCTTTGGCCCGCCGAGCCGCCTCCCTGGCCCTGGCCGCTTCGATAGACTTCAGCAAGATCTTCTGTACAACCGACGGATTCTCCTCGAAAAATTCCGTAAGACTTTCTGTTACTAGAGACTCAACGATGCCTCTGATATTACTGTTGCCCAGTTTGGTCTTTGTCTGCCCCTCAAATTGGGGGTCAGGCATTTTAATACTGAGCACCACTGTGAGCCCCTCCCTCACATCTTCGCCAGACAGCGAGGTTTTCATTGCCTTAAGCATATTCTCTCTCTGGGCATACGCATTTAGAACGCGCGTCAGGGCAGCCTTGAATCCGATCAGATGTGTTCCCCCCTCCACGGTATTGACATTGTTCACGTAGGTAAAGATGTTTTCAGAGTAGGACTCGGTGTACTGCATCGCCAGCTCTACAGAGACGGAATCTCGCTGGCGCTTAAAGTATATAGGAGGCCGATGGAGGGGACTCCTCTCCTCATCCAGATACTCAACGAAAGAGGAAATCCCTCCGTCATACTGAAAAACATGCTGCTTGCCGCTTTTTTCATCCTTGATGGAGATATGAACCCCTGGGTTGAGGAAGGCGAGCTCTCTAAGTCGCTGGGAGAGGATATCAAAGCTGAAATCGGTGGTATCAAAAATCTTCGGGTCAGGCAAGAAGGTGACTTTAGTCCCAGAACGGTCTGTCTGCCCAATTGTTCTCACCTCCGCCTCGGGGACTCCTCGGCGGTACCGCTGGATGTATCTTTTACCGTCCCGCCAGATTTCAACTTCGCACCAGAGGGAGAGGGCATTGACCACAGACACTCCCACCCCGTGAAGCCCGCCTGAGACTCGGTAAACCTTCTTGTCAAACTTTCCGCCAGCATGCAATGTTGTCATCACGACCTCAAGGGCCGGCTTGTTCTGGGTGGGATGGATGTCCACGGGGATGCCCCTGCCGTTGTCAATGACC
This sequence comes from Candidatus Latescibacteria bacterium 4484_181, assembly GCA_002049985.1. Classification (GTDB taxonomy): domain Bacteria; phylum Latescibacterota; class MVCY01; order MVCY01; family MVCY01; genus MVCY01. Next base: position 576 of record MVCY01000025.1, on the reverse strand, counting down.
GTGACACTGCCGTCTTGGTTTATCGTAACCTCTATCCTGTCGCAGTAGCCGGCGAGGGCCTCGTCGATGCTGTTGTCTATCACCTCATAGACAAGGTGGTGAAGTCCGGCAACTCCCGTGCTACCAATATACATCGCCGGCCTCTTCCTGACTGCTTCCAGCCCTTTCAACACCTGGATCCTTGACGCACTGTACTCCTCATCCACGGCTTCCATTCGTCCTCCATTGTTGCTTACAGAAAAACAATCTCCCTCACTACCTTTTTCCCTACCCTCCTATTTAACTTGGATATTATCTGGCTTCTTAAGAATGTCAGCTCATTTCGCCAACTGGGCGTTCTTACTTTCACAAAAAGTCTCCCCCGTTTAATCGAAACCACCGCGGTTTCCCGGGAGAGACCCTCACCGACCACTTCCTTCCAAATCTGGCATACTCTGGTCTCAGCCAATCTCTTTTCTATTCCCAAGTCACTAATTAACTCTCTCAACAACTCCGAAATAGAGCTCGGATGTCCCTTACTCTCCCTGATGACAAGTCCTCCTTTTCCTAATCATTAAGCCGTAAAGGCATAATCAA
>MVCY01000024.1 GCA_002049985.1 Candidatus Latescibacteria bacterium 4484_181 | reverse complement strand
GGGAGCAGGAGGCGGAGATCAGATTCTACATCGCTGAATGCTATTTCAACTTAGGGGAATACCAGAAGGCCCTCTATTGGTATCTCAGAGTAGTCTACCTGAATCCGGAGCAACAGATGTGGGCAGTTACCGCCCAATACAAAGCAGCCCAGGCCTGTGAGAGGCTGAATAGATTTGACCAGGCTAAGAGCCTGTACGGCCGGATAGTAGCTCGCTATGGTGTCTCAAGCGAATGGGGCAGGGCAGCGAGGAAACGACTGAGAAAGCTGGAAAATAGGCGAGAAGAATAGCTTGGTTCGCCAGATAAATTGGGACACCAAGCTCATAATGACAAAATCCCAAATGCCAAACCAGGAAAGCTCAAACGTCAAAGCTGAAATGGTAGTGTAAAACTGAGGAGTGAAACGTGATTGATTGGCCATTCACGCATCACGTTTCACTCCTCACGCTTCCCGTTTTGGCATTCGGATTTTGGTATGCACCATTTTTGCGTATCCTTGACCCCGGTAAGGTGAACGGGGAGATATGGACTTACCTCTACAACTGTTTCTACTGCTGGTACTTCTGCTTCTGTCGGGGTTCTTCTCTTCAGCAGAGACTGCCTTTTTCTCCCTGAGTAGACTTCAATTAGGCAGAATGAGACAGGAGAAGTCATCAGAGGCTAAGCTTGTGGTCTCTCAGCTTCAACATCCTCGTCGGCTTCTCACCTCTGTCTTGGTGGGCAATACGCTGGTGAATGTCCTTGCAGCCAGCTTAGCCACCAGTGTGCTTATAGCGCTGTTGGGGGACAAAGGCGTCTGGATTGCTACTTTTTTTATGACCTTGTTGATCCTTGCCGTAGGAGAGATAGCCCCCAAGAGCATAGCGGTGCACAATTCAGAGAGGCTGGCAAAGAGAGCGGCTTTGCCTCTTTATCTTTTCTCCACAGCTATACTGCCGGTGCGGGAAGCCTTGAGGGCGCTGACGCAACTTATATATCCCGAAGAGCAGAAGATTGCCAGGCTTACCGAGGACGAGTTGAAGACAATGATAACTCTTGGACATAGCAGGGGTGTGGTAGCAGGATTCGAGAAAGAGACCATCACCCATATCCTTGAACTCGAGCAGACCACAGTGAAAGAGATCATGACCCCCAGAGTTGAGGTTTTCAGCTTAGAGGAGAGCACCTCGCTATCTGAGGCCTGCCGTTTAGTAAAGGAGAGACGTTACTCCAGAGTTCCTGTGTACCGGGGTTCAAAAGAGAATATCGTGGGAATAGTCTATGCTAAGGACCTATTAGCTTACCAAGGTGAGGGGCAAGAAGGCCCTCTGCCGGTCCGAGAGGTAGACTTTGTCCCCCAAACCAAAAGGTTAAACCAACTGCTAGCCGAGTTCCAAGGCCGGAAAAAGCATCTGTTTGTTGTAGTGGATGAATATGGTGCGTTGGCGGGAGTGGTAACCTTAGACGACCTGTTAGAAGAGGTAGTGGGCAGAGTTATAAATCAACCTACTCGAAGAGAAAGGTATAAGTTTACGGACCAGAATACAATAAGAGTCTCTGCACGAATGGAAATAGAGAGATTCAACCAGATATTTGGGACTACTATTGAGGCCGAGGATGTGGAGACTGTAGGTGGATTTGTTATCAACAAAATCGGCAGAATCCCCACAACGGGAGAATCTTTCCGCATCGATCAGCTACAGATCAAAGTGATTGAGGCTCAAAGGAACCGGATTGTAGAATTAGAGATAAAGAAGGTTCGAGAATGATCGGATTTATTCCGTTAATCGCTCTATTTTTGCTGCTCAGCGCCTTTTTCTCTGGGATGGAGACAGCCGTAGTCTCCTGCAGCCGGATAAGAATTCGTCACTTGGCCGAATCGGGCAATAAGAGGGCGAGGGTTATCCAGCAGTTATTAAAAACCCCTGAGAAGGTGCTAGCAACTACGCTGGTTGGAACAAACATAGGGGTGATCGCCGCCTCCTCGATGGCCACTTATCTGATTGTCCATTTCGGCCACAGCCAAAGGGCAGAGCTTCTAAACACCCTCATTATGGTACCGATTATCCTGGTCTTCGGAGACATTCTTCCCAAAACCTTCTTCTATCACCGGTCAGATGTTTTGGTGCTTTGGTTTGCGGATATCCTCAAGGGGTTCTCCACTCTCCTGGCGCCAGTGGTCTCTATCACCTCAGCGCCAGCCACTATGCTGCTTAGATTAACGAAGAAAACCCAATATGAGGGCAGACTTCCCCTCAGCAGAGAGGAACTCCAAATGTTAGTTAAAGAAGGTCAGAAGGACGGGGTTGTAACTGCCCAGGAGGCAAGGATGATCTACCGGACATTTGACTTCGGACACACTCCGGTCAGAGAGATTATGGTTCCCCTGGAGTTGGTTGTCTCTCTCAGCGCTGACTCCTCTGTAGGCCAGGCAGTTTCGGCCGTGAGGAAGAGCGGGTATTCCCGAATCCCAGTCTTTGAGAGAAGGCGCTCTCACATCCTCGGTATCATCGTCGCTACCGACCTGCTCGGGCTCAACCCAGATGTCCCCATAAGACCTTTGATAAGGGCAGTATCCACAGTCAGGGCTACAACCAGGCTTGAAGACCTGTTGTTCCTGATGCAGGAGAGCCCCCATCCCCTGATGATTGTGGTAAGCAGAAGAAATATTCCCCTTGGCATAGTGACCGTCGAGGATATCGTAGAGAAAATCGTGGGAGAGATCGAGGATGAGTTTGATAGATGAAAAAAGCACTGAAAACGTAGAGTTGCCCCCTGGAACGGACAGAGGACCATATTGGCAGAAGGATAAATGGTGGGACTCTATAATTATTGACTCGTAAAAAGTCCGAAATGCCCCCTCTCTCTTGAAGGGAGAAGACTTGCCCTGTTAGATAAGATTATTTGTCTAACAGAGTGAATCTCCTCACGCCAGGGAGGAGATACTCGACTTTTTAGAGGATCAATCTTAGAAAACAACAATAACAAAGAGTGTACGGATGCGCAAATTGAAATTGGGTATAGCCGGCTGTGGGGCAACTGTTCGATATATGTATGGCCCTATAATGAAATATCTGGAGAATGGAGAATTAGTGGCTCTGGCAGATCCAGATGAGAAGGCACTTGCCTGGGCGCAGAAGATGTATGGCCCCAAAGAAGCCTATTTCGACTACGATGAATTCTTAAGCAACGCTGACATAGAGGCCGTAATCATCGGCTCTCCCGTCTATCTTCACCAGGAACAGGTCATTAAAGCAGCTCAAGCGGGAAAGCACGTCCTCTGTGAAAAACCGATGGCACGAACTGCGGCAGAATGCGACCGAATGATAGAGGTGTGTGCCCAGAACCGAGTGACGCTGATGGTGGCATTTATGAAAAGATTTGACAAAAGTTATCTTTACGCCAAGCAGTTGATTGATGGAGGCAGCCTGGGGCAGGTGTTTCAGGTGAGGTGTGATTGGAGCTGGTGCCAATACGGACACGGCGGATGGCGAGACTCACTGCAGACCTGGGGCGGTATATTCCAGGATCACGGCAGTCACACTATAGACCTTTGTCGCTGGTGGATGGGCGAGATCCATACGGTAAGCGGCGAGGTCTCCATCCTGCTCGAGGGTCGCCAGGTAGAAGATCAGGCAGTAGCAGTACTCCGACACCAGAACGGTGGAGTAAGCATTCACCATATGACACGGATGACTCACAAACCACTGAATGAATACGTACTCGTCGACGGCTCAAGGGCCTCCTTGGAGATTCAGCACGGTCCGGGATGGAGCTGCTCCTCAATTGAGCCCTTTTCTATGAAACTCTATGAAAACGGCAGCCGAGTCACCGATATCACTCGCTTTAATCAATGGAATCTGGATGAAGAACTGAAGGCCAATCATCGCTATAAGAAGGAATTGGAACACTTCTGCGACTGCATACTGAACGACAAGCAGCCATTGGTTACCGGAGAAGACGGCAAAAAGGCTATTGAGGCCATAAACGCTGTTTATCTCTCTTCCTACAGCGGGCAAAAGGTAAAACTACCTCTGAAGCAATCTCCAGATCTGGAGAAAATATTCTTAGAACTCAGATCGAAAGGAATAAAGATATACGGTTAACCACAGGATCTAGATTATAAATGAAATGAAATATCTTGTGTAATGGAACAGAAGCTTCTGACATTAGGGATGTTCAGAGGGGGCAAGCAATGTCTGGAAGTAAGGAGGAAGAGCTTCGCATCTGGCACTACGTTATGCAGAGCCCGGTTGACTCGCGTATCGACATGGTAGACCAGATGTCACATGAGGAGTTGGATCTCATCGAAGCTCAAGAAGGGGTTAACCTCCGGTTAGGCAAAATCATAAGACAGATGCAGAGGAAACTGGCGCGAAACCCCGAGTGGAGAGAACGACTTCAGCGATACCAGGACTTTCTGACGGAGAATTTCCCAGAGTACACAAAAAAAGAGCAGCAGTGGTTGGCTAATCACAGAATGGAGCTTGAATTGGCCTCTATGCTCTGGTTTATGCTTTCGCACCAGAAAAATTATCATGAGGCGATGAGATGGCTGGACGGATTGACCGCTGATGACTACCGAGACTTGACCTCAAGGAAGTCTTAATCGAATCCGCCCTACAACTGTGGAGATTCTCAAGTGGACGCCTTGCAGTCGAGACTATTGAACCTGGTGGCCGCTATTGTGAAACGGGACGAAGAGTTCTACGTCCCCGTAAAAAAGCTGTGGATCTATCTCTGTAAAGATGGGGACTACCCTTCTCTCAGCTTGGAAGAGTTCACAGACATCCTGGAGCAAGACCCCAGGTTTGAGTTCGTAAGGTGGATAGAGCTCACTGAAGGATTGGGAGAACTCACGTCTGAGGAAAGGGAAGAAGTAGAGGCAGAGATGGAGAGGTTCGGCCTCTACGGTGGTCTCCGAGTGGGGCTGAAAACAAGAAGACCCAGCAAGGAGGATCTTATCCATATCATGGAAAAGAAGATAACAAATATTTTCGATGCCCTCAAACAGGCCTGGGAACTCCGTCCTTCTGACAATCCCCAAGTGGAAGATCAACTTCTAGGCGCTTTGGCCATGACCCAAAAACTCCAGCAGGAGATCAAGAAGGCTTTTGAAAATTCGGCAGAAAAGGGGAAAAAGAAGAATGGCTAGTGTCAAGTATTCCATAGGTGTAGACTTCGGAACAGAGTCGGCCCGCGCTGTGCTGGTGGATGTGGCCACAGGTGAAGAGGTGGCCACCTCGGTGTACAATTATCAAGATGGCGTGATCGACACGGTGTTGCCGGATGGAAAGACCCAACTGGAGCCCGACTGGGCATTGCAGAATCCAGCTGACTACATTGAAGCATTGAAGAGTACTATTCAGGCTGTGCTCCGAAAAAGCGGAGCAAGGCCCCAGGATGTGATCGGACTGGGTACAGATTTCACCGCCTGCACTATGATGCCCATTGACAAACAGGGCACACCTCTATGTATGCTGGATCAGTATAAAGACAATCCCCATGCCTGGGTTAAACTATGGAAACACCACGCTGCTCAGCCTGAGGCCGACAGGATCAACCAGGTAGCCAGAGAAAGAGAAGAGGCGTTCCTGGCCAGGTATGGCGGCAAGATATCCTCGGAGTGGTTTTTCGCCAAGACCTTACAGATCCTGAACGAGGCCCCCGAAATATATGAGGCTTGCGATAGACTGATAGAGGCGGCCGACTGGATTGTCCTTCAGCTCACCGGAGAGGAGAAGCGCAATCTGTGTACCGCTGGCTACAAGGCAATGTGGGACAAAAGGACCGGTTATCCCAGCCGAGAGTACTTCAGGGCACTGCACCCACGTCTGGAGAATGTGGTAGAGGAGAAACTCTCCCGGGACATCTATCCGATGGGCACAAAGGCCGGTGGCATAACCCAACGTATGGCCCAACTTACTGGCTTGATAGAGGGAACTGCCGTCTGCGTGGGCAACGTGGATGCCCATGTGGCCGTGCCCGCCACCACTGTGACCGAACCAGGCAAGATGGTGATGATAATGGGAACCTCCATTTGCCATATGCTGCTGGGCAGGAAGCAAGAAACTGTAGAGGGAATGTGCGGTGTGGTAGAGGACGGAATCTTACCCGGATACTTCGGTTTTGAGGCAGGACAGTCGGCAGTAGGTGACATATATGCTTGGTTCATCCGAAACGCTGTGCCCAAGGAATACTCCGCCGAGGCAGAACGCCGGGGCGTGGACCTTCACACGCTTCTGGCAGAAAAGGCATCTCGACTTAAACCGGGAGAGAGCGGACTTTTGGCACTGGACTGGTGGAACGGCAACCGGTCCGTATTGGTGGATGCCAACTTGACTGGATGCCTCTTAGGTTGCACCCTGAACACCAGAGCAGAGGAGATCTATCGGGCACTCATCGAGGCCACTGCCTACGGTACCAGAAAGATCATCAAAGCTTTTGAAGAGGCGGGCGTGGCAGTTGAGGAACTGTACGCCTGTGGAGGTCTGCCAGAAAGAAATCCGCTGGTAATGCAAATCTTCGCTGATGTGACCGGCAGGGAGATAAAATTGGCTGCATCGGCTCAGGCCTCTGCCTTGGGTTCGGCTATGTTCGGGGCAGTCGCAGCCGGCAGCAAAAACGGCGGCTACGACGACATCGTCTCCGCTGTTCGCAATATGGCCCACCTGAAAGAAAAGAGCTACCGCCCCATCACCCAAAACCAGATGATCTACGAAAAACTCTTTGCCGAATATGAAAAGCTTCACGACTATTTTGGCCGAGGAGAAAACAATGTGATGAAAAAACTGAAAAGAATCCGAGCCGAGGTGAGCGGACTTGGCTAATAAACGGTCCTCTGTATGATATATGGATGTTTTTCCCTGTCGCCTCTCCCCTTGCTTCAAAAAAATCCTTGCTTTCGGCTTAAGAAACAGGTAGATTTATCATTCAAACTTTCTGAGAACTTCCGGGTAATCCCTCTGCCCTTTTTCCAGAAACGGAGGAAAACTATGCCACGAAAAGGGGTTTTCACAATATTATTCTTAAATCTCGCTCTTCTGGTAGCTCCTCTCAGAGCAGTGACGCCAACCATCTGGAAAGATAACACCCAGTCAGATTTTGGCCGGGGAGAACCTTATAACATCTCTGTCACCAGCGAGGGGGAAGTTATCCTGGCACCCGACTTCCAGCAGGTCACAGACACGGGAGAGCTCTACATCTGGTGCATAGTGGAGGACAGAAGAGGAAATCTTTACATAGGCACAGGCAATGACGGTAAGATATTCCGCATAGATAGCAAGGGAAGAAAAACACTCTTCTTCGACTCCCCAGAAGTAGGTATCCACAGTCTGGCGGTGGACAGGAAAGGAAATCTCTACGCTGGTTCTTCTCCTGATGGGATCATCTATAGAATCACCTCTGAAGGGATCTGTGTACGCCGGAACCGAGGGTTCGGGAATTGTTTACAAGGTTGACCAAAAGGGCAAAGTGACGGCCCTCTACGACGCCCCAGAGAGAGAGATTCACAGTCTAGTGCTCACCCCAGAGGCAGACCTCTATGTGGGGGCTATGTCGGGATCTGCCCCGCACACAGAGGCTCAAGATCCTACCCAACCTCAATCTCAGGGTTCTAGCCTTTATAAGATCACTACCTCTGGTGCTGTGTGGCGTCTCTGGCACTCCTCGGAGCCCCTTCTTCTCTCTTTAGTGACGGACCAACAAGGGAACCTAATAGTGGGTACAGGAGAAAAGGGAGTAATCTACTCCGTCACCCCGGAAGGGAAATGGACCATTCTTCTGAAGTGCCAGCAATCTCAACCTCTTTCGCTTTACAAGAAGCACAGGGGCGAGATATTTGTTGGCACTGAAGGAAAGCTCTACCGTCTTATGCCTCACTATGCTAAACATGGAAACCTCACATCTGAGGAGTTCGACATGGCGATCATCTCGAAGTGGGGAAAGATTTGCTGGAGGGCTGAAACGCCAGAGGGGACTAAGATCAGTTTTCAGACCCGGTCAGGAAATACCCAGCGGGCAGATAGCACCTGGAGCCGGTGGTCAGAGATGCTCGAAGACCCAACCGGAAGTCAAATCACAAGTCCTCCTGCCCGTTTCCTCCAATACCGGATCAACCTCTCCACTTCAAACCAGTCGGTGACGCCCCTGCTGAAGGAGGTCGCCATCGCTTCCCTACAGAACAACCTGAAACCGGAGATCAAAACGGTTAACATAAGCCCCTACTTTCTCCATCCAGAGGAGGCAGGGCCAACATCGGAAACTCCGCCCCAGCAGAGGGGTTTCGTGCCAGGGCAGACAGAACTAGGGCCTCAGCAGCCACCCAGGGCTGAGCCTCAGAGAGGTCTGTGGCGAATAAGCTGGGTCGCCCAGGACCCTAACAAGGACAGCTTAATATATGAACTTTACTTCAGAGGCAGTGAGGAAAAAGACTGGAAACTTCTTAAAAAGGGACTCCATCGCACTTTCTATGTGTGGAACACCACCTCTTGCCCTGACGGACCGCAACTGATAAAGGTGGTTGCTTCTGACCGACTCAGCAATCCTCCTCACCTCGCTCTCTCTGCGGAGAAAACCAGCAGACCCTTTGTGGTGGACAATACGCCCCCACAGGTTGGGCGACTTAAGATCGAACAGCTCCCAGAGGGTCGGATAGTTGTCAGCGGAGAGCTAGAAGATGCCACCAGCCCATTGAAAAAGGCAGAATACTCCATCGACTCCGGTGAGTGGCTGGTCATCTTCCCCACTGATGGCATCTTCGACTCCAAAAAGGAAAGCTTCCGTTTTGCTACTGAAGCTCTTTCCCAGGGAGAACATACCTTAGTGATCAGGGCAACGGACTTTCGGAACAACGTCGGCACTGGGAAGGCAGTGGTACAGTTGAAAAGTCACAAATAGCAATTGCCCTTGGCTTGGATATCAGGTTGACTCTGTCTGACTATGAGCAAAGGACCTGGCAGTAATGTCACAGGTCAAAATCTGAATATCGAGTTGAGCTGAAGGTCTGGATCCTGAAAGGATAGAGCGCAATGCGAGAACAGCCAAGCACGTTTCACTGCTCGCGTTCTATGCTCTAATTTGAGCTTGGCTCATTTGGCATTTTGGGTTTTGAACTTCTGTTATCACCCGCCATCCAGCAATTACTCTCTTATTTGTTCTATGCGCATAGTGGCTCAAAGAGTAAGTCAAGCAAGAGTTTTGATTGAGGGTGAGACTGTCTCCCAAATTGGCAGAGGGCTACTTTTGCTGGTGGGGGTCAAAAGGGATGATCGCCCTTCGGATGCGGAGTTTCTTGCTCACAAGTGCCTAAACCTCAGGGTGTTTGAAGACCAACAAGGAAAACTAAACCTCTCGGTTTTGGAGATAAAGGGAGAAATCCTTGCAGTCTCTCAATTCACTCTTTATGGAGATGTGAGCAAAGGCAGAAGGCCGAGCTTCACTGTGGCAGCACCTTCCAAGGCGGCTCAACCTCTCTACCAGAGATTCGTGGAGACCTTGCGGAAAAGCGGCCTTCAAGTTAAGACTGGAGTCTTTGGCAAACACATGTTGGTGGACATCCACAATGATGGACCCGTAACTTTAATAATAGAGAGCTGACAGTCGGCTTCAACAGGGAAAAAACAATGGCCAGGCCGAGCCACAAGCAACCAGATGGATATAGAAAGTTTGGACAGACACGCCAGGGCAAAAGGCATCAGGCTGCTGGGCACTGGGGATTTCACCCATCCCCAGTGGTTTTTTGAACTTAAAAGCAAACTGAAGCCCGCTGGAGAGGGGCTGTTTCAGTTTGGCGAAACTCTGTTCATCCTGACTACCGAGGTGTGCAACAATTTTCGCCAT
>MVCY01000098.1 GCA_002049985.1 Candidatus Latescibacteria bacterium 4484_181 | reverse complement strand
TCCCCTATGGGCGTGAAGGATAGCCCTAGGAGCAGGCCCTATTATCCCCACATCTGGCTGTGGGTAGACCACCATTCATACCTCGTCTTAAATAGCTACATGGCCGAGCCCAGCAGCTTCCCCGTGGGTTTTTTAGAGCCCAGCAGCTTCCCCGTGGGTTTTTTAGACCAGTTCTTGAAAGCGGTCGAGACTGTAGGCCTCATACCTGAGGAAGTCTGGGTCAGGAGAGAAGAGGTCTTCATGCAGTTGGAATTGCTGGCTGAGAGATTGAATTTCAAGCTAAACCTTGTAGATACATTAGAGGCATTAGAAGATGTCCGGACCTCTATGTTTGACTACTTCCAGGGTTCTGAAACCTCACTGTAACAGAAAACAATGGGGGTGCTCTATGCCTGTTACCGAAGAGGATGTGGAAAATGTGGTCGCACTGGCGAAATTGGAATTCTCTGCTGAAGAGAAAAAGAGACTTATCGCCCAATTGAACCGGATTCTGGACTACTTCGCCAAGTTGAAAGAGCTTGACACAACCGATGTTCCGCCCACCTCCCATGTGCTGCCTTTGAAGAATATCTTCCGAGAGGACAAGGTCGCCCCATCGCTGAGCCAGCAGGAGGCACTGGCAAATGCTCCTGACCAGTGGATGGGTTACTTTAAAGTCCCAAAGGTAATAGAATAAGTCAATTGGTCTACCGGTCAATTACTTAATCGGTAATCTCGGTTTCTTAGGGACTGGTTGACCGAGTGACCGGTCGACTGGTTGAGCACTTCACTCTACCAAAGGCTGTCTTTATGCCTCACCTTTGAGGTAATATTAAGGGTGAAAGCTTCTTTGAAGGTCGTCGCTATCATACCCTCCCGTTACGGCTCCACCAGACTGCCCGGTAAGCCTCTGTTAGAAATTGGGGGGAAACCCCTAATTCAGCATGTCTACGAGAGAACAGAGAGGGCACAGAGGGTCTCAGAGGTCTGGGTGGCTACCGACGACCGCAGGATTGTAGAGGCGGTAGATCGATTCGGCGGTAAAGCTATACTCACCTCCCCTGCCCACAGAACCGGCACCGACCGAGTGGCCGAAGCCGCCAGGATGCTCAAAGCCAACCTTGTGGTTAATGTCCAGGGCGACGAACCTCTGATCGACCCGAAGATGATCGACCAGGCTATCGGACCTCTCATAGAAAACAGAAATGTCCCTATGAGCACCATAGCAAGAAAGAGTACTTCCATTGAGGAATTGAACGACCCCAATGTAGTTAAGGTAGTAGTGGACCTGAGGGGATTTGCCCTCTATTTTTCGCGCTCTCCTGTTCCTTTCGTACGAGACAGAGGTTCTGCTAAATCACAAGACTTTTACTTTCTCCAACACATAGGTCTCTATGTTTACCGGCCGGACTTTCTCCAGAGGTTGGCCCAGATGGAGCAAACCCCGCTGGAGAAGTTGGAAAAGCTGGAGCAACTTCGGGTATTGGAAAACGGTTTCCGAATAGCTGTGGTGCTGACCGACTGCCGGTCAATTGGAGTGGATACCCAGGAGGATTTGCAAAAGGTGAGAAAGTTAATGGAGAAGGGCAGGCTATGAACATCCGAAAACCCAGATACATAATTATTGCCGGAGGTGTTATCAGCGGAGTGGGCAAAGGGCTGGCCACCGCCTCCATAGCCAAAATTCTCCAGCAATACGGGTACAACACCACTGCCATCAAGATCGACCCCTACATTAATTACGACGCCGGTACCCTCCGGCCCACTGAGCACGGAGAGGTGTGGGTCACCGACGACGGCGGCGAGATCGACCAGGATCTGGGCAATTACGAGAGATTTCTGGGAATGAACATCTCCCGGATGAACAATATCACTACCGGGCAGATCTACAAGGAGGTCATCGATCGGGAGAGAAGGGGAGAGTACCTGGGCCAAACGGTTCAGCCCATTCCCCATATCACCGACGAGATCAAAAGAAGGGTCAGACAGGCAGCCGAAGGGTTCGACTTTGCCCTGGTGGAGATCGGTGGCGTCATCGGTGATTATGAGAATATCCCTTTTCTCTTTGCAGTCAAAGGTCTGGAGCGGGAGACAGGAGAGGAGAATGTGATCTATGTGCTTATCACTTACCTGCCTATCCCTACCCACATCCATGAGATGAAGACTAAGCCAACCCAGCAGGCAATCAGGCTCTTAAGCGAAAGCGGCATCTTCCCCGATTTCATCCTCTGCCGGGCCAGGGAACCCCTCGATGAGGTGCGAAAGAAGAAGATTGAAACCTACGGAAGGATTGAGAATCCAAAGAGGATGTTGCGGATTGCAATGGTCTGCAAATATATAGATATCGGTGATTACAACCTCTCAGACTCTTACATCTCCATTAACCAGGCGCTGGAACACGCCGGGGCCCACCTTGATGCCGCGGTGAAGATCAATTGGATAGATGCTAAACGCTTAGAGGAAGATAACAAAGAGGTAGAAGAGCTCTTGAACTACGATGGGATTATCGTCCCTGGAGGATTTGGTACCAGTGGAACTGAGGGAAAGATCAAGGCGATAAGATTTGCCAGAGAGAACAATATCCCGTTTCTGGGTCTCTGTTTCGGAATGCAGCTTGCAGTGGTTGAGTTTGCCCGCAACGTCTGTAGTATGCCGGAGGCACATTCCACCGAGATCGATCCACATACTCAGTATCCGGTGATTGACATCCTCCCCAGCCAGAGGGACTTGATGCAGAAGCACCATTATGGTGGAACGATGAGATTGGGTGCTTATGCAGCCACCTTAAAAAAGGGCAGCATAGTGTTGAAACTGTATACAAAGTCACGCCGTTTAGACCCTGGAGAAACCCGCCCCTCTGTTCCTGGGATTTGTAGAGGCGGCGATGAAAGGGGAGAGAGTCGATGAGCACAACGGTTAAAGTGGGTGATACTCTCATCGGTGGAGGAGCCCCTCTGGTGCTGATCGCTGGCCCCTGTGTGGTCGAATCCGAAGAACTGACCCTGGAGACGGCAAAGCAAATAAAGCAAATCACTGCCAGGTTACAGATGCCCTTCATCTTCAAGTCCTCTTACGCTAAGGCAAACCGAATGAGCATCAAATCCTTCTCAGGTCTGGGCATTGACGAAGGTCTGCGGATATTGAACCAGGTGAAATCTCAGTTTAATGTTCCGATACTGACGGATGTGCATTCGGTCTCAGAGGTAGAAAAGGCCGCTCAGGTTGCTGATTTGCTGCAAATCCCGGCTTTTCTTTGCCGCCAGACAGATCTGGCAATAGCGGTGGGCAGAACGGGCAAGCCAGTTAACATAAAGAAGGGGCAGTTTCTTGCTCCGGAAGATATGGGTCCAATAGCCGAAAAGATTCGTTCCACTGGCAACGACCAGATAGTGCTCACCGAACGTGGCACCTGTTTCGGCTACCACAACCTGGTCGTGGATATGCGGTCTTTGGTGATTATGAAAAGGCTGGGCTATCCGGTAGTGTTCGACGCCACTCACAGCGTGCAGTTGCCCGGTGGAGGGGGGGGCCATTCAGGCGGACAGCCCGAGTTTATCCCTCCACTGGCCAGAGCAGCCACAGCAGTGGGAGTGGATGGAGTGTTCATCGAAACTCACCCTTCTCCTGCCAGAGCCTTAAGCGACGCCTCCTGTATGCTACCTTTAGAGAAGCTGGAACAACTTCTGCGGGCGCTAAAGAGGCTCGACAAAACGCGCCGCTCTCTGGAGGCAAGCCAGGACTATGAGCATTGAAGAGGCAAAAAGGGTAATAGAGATTGAAGCAGCAGCAGTGGCCACACTGAAAGACCGCATAGACAGGTCATTTCAGAGGGCGGTTGACCTGATCTACGGCTGTAAGGGGCGAGTGGTAGTGGTGGGAATGGGCAAATCGGGCATTGTGGGCAGAAAGATCGCTGCCACACTGACCAGCACCGGGACGCCCGCTTTTTACCTACATTCCACCGAGGCCCTCCACGGCGATTCCGGCATACTGCAACGGGACGACGTGGCTATTGCCATATCCAAAAGCGGACAGTCAGAGGAACTGCAGCTTTTGGTGCCCCTTCTAAAAAGGCTGGATATTCCCCTCATCGCTATGACTGGCAATCCCCGCTCCTGGCTGGCGCAAAAAAGTGATGTAGTGCTGGATACAACTGTGGAAAAAGAGGCCTGCCCGTATGATCTGACTCCTACTACCAGTACCACAGTAACTATGGTCTTAGGCGACGCCTTAGCGGTCGCCCTGTTGAAAAAGCGCAATTTCGGTCCCCGACAATTCGCTGTGCTGCATCCAGGAGGCTCCCTGGGCAGAAAGCTTATCTGCCGGGTGGAGGATCTGATGCACAAAAACGGCGCCAGAGAGGCCCTGGATGCAAGTCCCAGGGGAGAGAAGAGAAGCCCACCCTTCACTATCGGAAAAGAGGAATTGGCAGCGGAGGCCGTGCCCGTTATGGAGAGACACATCATAACCCAGTTAGTAGTGGTGGATGCAAGCAGTCGCTGGATTGACCTGCTGAAAGCCGGGGTTATCTGATATACCAACCTTCAGAAAAGCTCTGGAAAAGTATCTTTAGCCCAGCGGAAACAGTAGCATGGGGGAGCAGAACCTTGCGGAGCTCCAATGGGGCCTCCTGGCCAAATTTCTAAAGCCCCCGTCAACAGACCGTTTGCCGCGAGCCCAATTTATCAGCTTTTTCCTACACGATAGCCGCAAGCATCAATATCCGCACCTATGGCTGATCCTGAAGGTAGCCGACAATTGCCCTTTCCGTCAGCGGCCAAAAGAACCAAGGCCAGCCCCTGCTTCTTCGGAGGCTTATGGCCGCTCAAGTTAGATCCTACCTCTGCGCTACACCGCCGAAAAATGGGCTTATTTTGGTCGATTTTCTGGCAAGGGGGAAAAGAGATATGGCTGGCTAAGACAAGGAATTCTTGTCCCCTATCTCTCGAATTGCGATATTTTTGAAAGTTGAGTGATTTAGATTAGCCCGGGACCAGTGGCTCCAAGCACACTCTGGATATGGCGCTTGGGCGCTCTGGCCGAGTAAGTGAGTCTCTCCCGGTCTGACTGTCCGCAGGCAGACCAAGGGTGACAAACCAGATCTTTTGTTCATATCGATTCTTCAGCAAAGCAGCTATGAGCTACCCGCGTTAAGGTTGGAGGTTTAAGATGTTAAGCTAAATGATAAGACAACTAAACCGCCGGAGACTGCTGGGGAATTTCACATAAGACCCAGGTATGTGGCGCTTGGGCTTCACTACGGGCCTGCCGCCTATATTTGCCTCTGCTGCGCTACGACAAGAATTGGATATACCCAAACGTCACCCAAAATGTTGCTCAGTTGAAAACAGAGAAGGAGGTTATATTGAGTTTTTCCTATCCAGAGGGACAGACATCAGGTGCAACTCAACTGCCGGCATACGAACTGTTGGCAAAGATCTCCAAAGGTGAAATCACTTCCACTCAGGTAATCGAAACTCTGCTTGGGCAGATTGAAAAGAACGACCAGCAGATAAACGCTTACCTTTTGGTTCTGAGGTCGGAGGCCCTCGAAAAAGCCCGACAGATCGATAGGAAGATTGCCAGAGGCCAGAAGGTGGGCAAGCTGGCGGGAATACCGGTGGCGGTAAAAGATAATATCTGATCGAGCGCCTTAAGGCGGCCGATGCTGTCCTGGTCGGCAAGACAAATATGGACGAGTTCGCTATGGGCTCTTCTACCGAGACATCTTATTTCGGGGTGACCAAGAACCCTCACGACCCAGAGCGTGTCCCCGGGGGATCAAGTGGAGGGTCAGCGGCAGCGCTGGCCGCTGGTGAGGCACTCCTAGCCTTGGGTTCAGACACAGGAGGTTCGATCCGACAGCCGGCAAGCTTCTGCGGGGTGGTCGGACTCAAACCCACTTACGGAAGGGTCTCCCGCTTCGTCACACTGCCTCACACGGAGTATGCAATCCCCACTTACTATCTTTTGGCCACCGCTGAGGCCTCAGCAAACCTGGCCCGCTATGATGGAGTCCGTTATGGCTTCCGGGTAAAAAATCCGCCCAATTTAGACCAGATGTACCGACGTACCCGCAGTCAGGGGTTTGGTGCCGAGGTGAAAAGGAGAATCATGCTGGGTACCTATGCCCTCAGCGCAGGCTACTACGACGCATACTATCTGAAAGCACAGAAGGTGCGCACCCTGATTATGGAGGACTTCCAACAGGCCCTCCAGAGGGCAGATGTGCTTGTCACTCCCACCTCCCCTACGGCAGCCTTCAAGATTGGAGAGAAGATCGACGACCCCCTGCAGATGTATCTTTCGGATATTTACACCATATCTGCTAACCTGGCAGGCATCCCTGGCATCTCTGTGCCCTGCGGGCTCTCTTCCCATGGCTTGCCTATCGGGATTCAAATCCTGGGCAGACATTTCGACGAAGAGACCATCCTGAGGGTGGCATATGCAGTAGAACAAAATGTCAATTGGCCTAGCACAGAAGAGAAGACAAAAAAGGAAATGTAGATGGAATACGAAACTATGATCGGGCTGGAAATACATGCCCAGCTTTCGACAAAGAGTAAGATCTTCTGCGGGTGTAGCACCGAATTTGGAGACCAGCCAAATACCCATGGGTGCCCTATCTGTCTGGGGATGCCCGGAGTGTTGCCGGTGCTGAACCACAAAGCAGTAGAATATGCCTTGAAGCTGGCCTTAGCTGTAGGGTCAGAA
This sequence comes from Candidatus Latescibacteria bacterium 4484_181, assembly GCA_002049985.1. GTDB lineage: Bacteria > Latescibacterota > MVCY01 > MVCY01 > MVCY01 > MVCY01. The sequence continues at coordinate 1,151 of MVCY01000098.1, read as the reverse complement.
ATTCAGCCTCGAAGTCGATTCCTGCGCAAGAACTACTTTTACCCTGATCTTCCCAAGGGTTATCAGATATCGCAATACCAGTCGGAAAGCGAACCACCTCTGGCTACAGGCGGCAGTATCGAAATCGAGGTCGATAGCCACACTAAGAGGATAAGGCTTAGGCGCATCCATATGGAGGAGGATGCCGGAAAGTTAGTGCACGAGGAGGAGTATGTGCCAGAAGGCCAGTCCCTGTTCGATGTCAACCGCTGTGGGGTGCCCCTCATAGAGATTGTCACCGAACCCGACATAAATTCACCTGAGGAGGCCTATCAATTCCTGAGCAAACTGAAGCAGATTCTGGTTTATCTTGGGATCTGCGAAGGCAACATGGAGAAGGGAAACATCAGGATTGACACCAATATCTCTGTACGTCCCAAGGGGGCTCCGCAGTTGGGAACAAGGACAGAGATAAAAAATATGAACTCCCTTCACAACCTACAGCGGGCTCTGGAGACGGAGATAAAGCGCCAGGTGGGACTGTTGGAACTGGGAGGGAAGGTCATCCAGCAGACAATGACCTGGGATGCCAAGAGGGAGATCATTGCCCCGATGCGCAGCAAGGAGGAGTCCCACGACTACCGATATTTCCCAGAACCTGACCTTGTCCCCATTGAAGTGGATAAGCAGTGGCTTGAGAAACTTAAGGCAGATATGCCTGAGCTGCCCACGGCAAGGAGACGGCGTTTCGTTCAACAATACAATCTACCTGAGTATGATGCTGAGGTGCTGACCGCCAGCAGAGGGCTGGCAGACTATTATGAAGAGTGCGTCAAGTCCGGTGCTTCCCCTAAGATGGCCAGCAACTGGGTGATGGGAGAGGTAAACCGGGTCCTGAATGAGAAGAAGATCACCCCTCAGGAGCTCAGTGTGACCCCAGAATCTCTGGCAGAACTGCTCCAGCTCGTCTCCAACGGTACACTCAGCACCAAAATCGCCAGGGATGTGTTCGCGGAGATGGTCCAAACGGGCAGGCGAGCCGGGAAGATCGTGAAGGAAAAAGGGCTGGTGCAGCTCACCGACAGAGGGAAGCTCGGAGAGGTAATCGACGAAGTTCTGGCAGAAAACCCGGACCAGAGGGAGCAATACCTGGCCGGGAAGAAGCAGCTTCT
>MVCY01000003.1 GCA_002049985.1 Candidatus Latescibacteria bacterium 4484_181 | reverse complement strand
AAAACACACATCTTCCCCCTTTGGGATCTCCATGTCTGCTGAGTTCGGCAGACGGGTGCGCTCTTTGCCTGCTCTGTATTCTCCAGCACCCCTTTGACAAGGCCCTGTTCCAAAACCCTACGCGTGCATCAAGAAAGTCAAATAACAGACAGAGTGATCTACTCTCTTGACCGCAAACTTCCGGTGATATCCTTAGATTTAAGGCGCTATGGGCCAATAGGCTAAACAGCATTTATGCCTTTCTTCTTGGGCTCGCTTCCTGCGGCCGCGGTCGTGGAAGCGACTGCCATCTCTGCTGCCATCAAGATTAGAGCCAGAAGCAGACACTCTTTCCAAAGCTCCCTCCCGCATCTGAATCGATTAACCTCTTTCTTCAAATCTTTCCTCTCCGGGATCACTCTGAAGGGGACACCCTTTAAAAATGTCCTGATCTGTTCTGCGCTTATCTTCGTTGGTGCGGATTCTCTGGTGTCTACATTTACTGCTATATGCTCAACCTCTCTTCCTTGGCTGAAAAGTTTCCAGATCCCAGGAAGCTCGACATTGTCCAAGTGCCACCTCAGTCCCTCTGGACCTGGGTTGGGCAGCAGAGCCGTCCGATCTCCCATAGGGCCCTGGCATTCCACTGGACCTTCTAATTCTCCAAATGGCCATTCGATAGATTCTCCCACCTGCTGTGGTCTCTCCGGAATAGCAGCTGCTAAATATTGAACAATGCGGTAAAAAAGGGGGACAAATATCCCTTTCACAGGCAAGTCCGTCCATTCCAGATTAACTGCACTGCTAAACAGAATAACTCTGCCCTTGTTCAGGCGGGACTCACAGAAGGCCGCACTCCCCTGGTTATACCAGATAAACGGTACCACCAGGGAAGAAGAAACTGTTTGATAAGCACAGTAAAATCGCGGAGAATCTATCCGGTTTTTCCGGACTAATCCGTCAAGAATCGGATGGGAGAATTCGACCCTATCAAAGCAATAGTATGAGCTCTTCTGGCCAGTGGTGCCCAGAAGGTCGCCCAGCATTACTTGGGAGAATCGAGGAAGAAGTTGTTCGTTGTAGAATTCTCTATCTACTCGTGGACCCAAGCAGATCAGCAGACCCTTGCCCTGACTCACACTGGCCTGAAGCTGTTCTGCCTGCCACTGAGTCAAGTGTGAAACATTAGCCAGGACAATGACATCGTTTTGTTCGATCTGTTGCAACGAGAGTTTCTTCGAGGTGACGGAGCTTGATTGCACAAAAGCCTCCTTTGAACCTGACGGATTGAGTGCCCGGCTCAGAAAGTATGTGTCGGCTTCTGTGTCCCCCACCAACAGAACCTTCACTCCTACAGGGATGGAAATGGAGAAATACCTCTGGTTGTCAACCGAAAGCCTGTCGGGTTCTATCTCCACATAGCCGGAAAGTACTCCTGTTTTTCCCGGAACCACCCGAAAAAGTGCTCGTTTTGTCTGACCAGCTCCTATGTTCAAAGTCGTCTGAGACAAACGCTCACCACCGACATAAAGGCAAAGCAGCAGATCTTGAACATCGTTCCTGCGGTAGTTAGTTACCTGAACCTCAAATTTAATCGGCGCCTTCAGGTCAAAAATTTGCTGGGGGACAGTTATTCGCTCAACGCTCACATTTTCCTCCTGGTTGGCTTCAACAGCGACAAGATAGAAAGAAATCCCTTTAAGTTTCGCAGAAACTGCGTCTTTTTGCACGTTCATCCAACCGTTCTTCTCCATGTCTGTAAGGAGAAATATCTCCTTGTTGGGATTCCCTGAATTTGTGAGAAGTCTTGCCGCTTTTCGCAAGGCACTGTACACATCTGTAGTCCGGTAAGAGAGTTGGAGATTTAGAATAAAATCACTGATGTGCGAAAATGTCGACTCGTGATCTACTATCTTCCATAGTTTGGGAACGGAAGGGTGGTCATCAAAGGGCAACACAATGAGTTCATCACCCGGTCTCAAGAGCTTGACCAGCTCCAAGGCCTTCTGCTTGGATAGGTCGAATAGTGTGCCCCTGGGGGTTTCAAATCCCATACTGTACGACTTATCTAAGAGGATGACAGCCGTGGTGGGGGTGCTGCTGCCTGCAAAAGAGAAAGTCGCTCTGAGAATGGGCCGGCTGAAGGCCAAAACAATAAAGAGAATAATCAGTGTGCGCAGAACCAGCAGGAGCCGCTGGCGCACCTTTATCCGTCGCATCCTCTTTTCATTAAGCTGCTGGAGAAAAGCAACGGTGCTCACCTTCACTTTCTTAAGTCTCTTCCGAGTGAATAGGTGGATCAAAAGAGGCAGCAGGGCTGCTGTCAGGGCAGGAAGAACAGTGGGGTTGAGAAATGCTATGTTATGCATATGCATCAGGGGATCGTTAACCCAGCTTTTTTCCGCTTTGCTAGATAGCTGAACAGAGCGACGTCGAAATCCTGCGAGCTATCTAAGAGCACATAGTCGATCAGACTCTCTCTGCAGCTCCGACGGTATTTCTCTATTAGCTCAGACATCAAGATGTGATACTGGTTCCGGATATGCCACGGCTGGGTGACCACCTCCTGGCCGGTCTCTATATCGACAAACGTCGCCTCGGTCTGAAAATCGAAGTCTTTCTCCTTCGGATCCAGGACATGGAAGACGATCACCTCGTGTTTGCGATGGCGAAAATGTCTCAGCCCTAGCAGAATCTGCTCAGGATCGTCTAAAAGGTCGGAGATGACGATAACCAATCCCCGACGTTTTATCCTCTCAGCAAGCTGGTGAAAAACCCTATTTACCTGGGTCCCGGAAGAAGTCCGGGTGGCATCCAGCTCTTTTAAAATGGTAGAAAGATGGCTCTCCACCGATCGAGGGGGGATATAACTGCGGATTTGCTCATCAAAAATCGCCAGACCTACAGCATCTTTTTGCCTTATCATTAGATAAGATAGTGCCGCTGCTAAGCAGCAACCATAACGGAACTTTGACACCTGCTCGGAGGAGAAACCCATTGAGCCGCTTGCATCCAGCAGTATGTATGCCTTCAGGTTAGTCTCTGCAGCGAATTGTTTCACATAGAGACGTTCAGATTTTCCATAAGCTTTCCAGTCGATGTGTCGCACGGGATCACCAGGCATATACTGGCGATCCTCAGTGAATTCCACGGAAAACCCATGGTAGGGACTTTTATGAAGTCCGGTGATGAAGCCCTCCACCACCAGCCGGGCAACGATATCCATTCGCGAAAGTTTGGAGACTATCTGAGGATTGAGATAACGGCGGACGTTGGCCATTTTCATCTCTCCGTTTCACTGAGGAGCCGCTGGATGATCTGGGCAGTGTCGACCCCTTCGGCCTCGGCGTTGAAGTTAGTAACAATGCGATGGCGCAGGACAGGTGTGGCCACTGCCCTTACGTCTTCGACCGACGGGGTAGGTCTTCCGTCTAAGACGGCCCGAGTTTTTGCCCCTAGTACAAGGTATTGGGAGGCGCGAGGGCCCGCCCCCCAGCTAACCCACTCCCGAATGTAGGGGGGAACGCCGTTCTGATTGGGACGGGTCTTCCGGACCAAATTGACTGCATAGGCGACGACATACTCGGACACTGGAACTTTGCGAACAAGCCTTTGTAGTTGGGAGATTTCCCTGGCATTCAAAACCTTACGGACCTCCTGGCTGTAGGCACTGGTAGTGCAGTCAACGATCTTTTTCTCTTCCTCGGCACTGGGATAGCTAATCCACAAGTTGAACATAAACCTATCCAGTTGCGCCTCGGGCAGCGGATATGTCCCTTCCTGTTCAATAGGATTCTGAGTAGCTAATACAAAGAACGGCTCGTCCAATTTGAATGTCTGTCCAGACGCAGTGACTTCACGTTCTTGCATCGCTTGAAGCAGCGCTGCCTGGGTCTTCGGTGGGGTGCGGTTTATCTCGTCTGCCAGGATGATGTTAGCAAACACTGGTCCTTTCATAAACTTGAACACTTTTCGCCCGGTGGATATGTCTTCCTCAATCACCTCGGTTCCTGTGATATCAGAAGGCATAAGGTCAGGGGTGAACTGTATTCGGTTGAATTTGAGATCCAGAACCCTCGCCAGTGTACTTATAAGTAGAGTTTTGGCCAAACCAGGCACCCCTATCAGCAGACAGTGACCTCCTGAAAGCAGGGCAATTAGAAGTTGTTCCACAATCTCCTGCTGCCCTATGATAACCTTGGCAATCTCTTCAAGTATCTTATCCCGTGCTTCCCTCAACTTTTCTACTGCTTCTAAGTCCTGCGAAGCTGTTTCCTTTAACATTCTTCTCCTCGCTGGATTCGGTCTTCTTGGCTGCTCGGATAGTGATACTCCGTTGGAATGCTACCAAAATAACCAGTTCAGGGACTGATGTCAAGGCGTTTTCAGCGGAACCCCACATTGTGGTTGACTTCTAATTCCGCCTATTATATATTTTACCTGATTTCAGCAGCAGTTTCGATTATCGGTTCTACACACTTTCTTTTGCAGAGAGGAGGCGAATTGCAAATCAAGGTTATTTCCGATTCAGTCGTATCGCCTCGGGGTTTTACGGCTGCTGGGGTAAGTTGCGGCATTAGGAGTCGGAAGAGAGATCTGGCGCTGCTCTATTCTGAAGTGCCGGCCATAGCGGCGGCAGTCTACACTACCAATCGCTTCAAAGCAGCACCCCTTTGGCTCACCCAGAGACATCTGGCGGACGGAAGAGCCCAGGCGATCTTCTGTAACTCTGGCTACGCCAACGCTTGCACCGGAGAGCGGGGCAGAAAAGATGCCCTCCGGATCGCACAGCTAATTGCTCACCAATTGAACATCTCTGTGGACATGGTGGTAGTTGCCTCCACCGGGGTCATTGGCCGTTATCTTCCAATGAGACGAATTGAGAGGGCAGTGCCTAAGCTGGTCTCTTTGCTTGGAGACGACGACAACGGAGCTGCCGAGGCTATTCTGACCACGGATACCGTCACCAAGAAAATAGCGGTAGAAGCGGAATTGTCCAACTCTATCATCAGAATTGGCGGCATAGCTAAAGGTTCTGGGATGATCTGCCCCAATATGGCCACTATGCTGGCGTTTTTGACCACAGACGCCAAAATCGGACCTGAACTCCTACAGCGGCTCTTACGGCATTCTGTGGACAAGTCCTTCAATATGATTACCGTTGACGGTGACACCAGCACAAACGATATGGCCCTAATTCTGGCCAACGGTCTAAGCGAAGGCAATGAAATTACCGAAAACTCTGATGATTGCAAAAGCTTCGCTGCGGCTTTAGACTTTGTCACCACTGAGCTGGCGAAGATGATCGCCAAAGACGGGGAGGGAGCAACGAAGTTGATCACCGTCTCTGTGGAGAGAGCCAGAAGTTTCTGTGAAGCAAAACAGGTTGCCTTTGCTGTTGCCAACTCCAATCTAGTGAAAACCGCGGTGTTCGGGCAAGACCCCAATTGGGGCAGAATTGCTGCGGCGCTGGGCGCATCTGGCGCTCAGGTCGAAGAGAGAAAAATCAGTATCTCCATTGGCAACCTGGTGCTTTGCAAGAATGGAGTGGGAGCCGACTTCTCTATGGGAGAGGCAAGACAACTACTTTCCGCTCCAGAGGTAGAGATAAATATCGATCTGAACCAGGGTAACCAGCGAGCGCAGGTCTACACGTGCGATTTGAGCTATGAATACGTGAAGATCAATGCGAAATATTCGACGTGACGCAATAGAAGGGACTGAGAAAGCTCCCGAAGCAGAAGTTTGATTCTCCACTTTCCGCCAATCCACTGTGATAAATCAATTGAAACAGAAGCGAAGAAATAGAATATGGATTGATTCGCAAAGAGTTCCCTTTTGTCAGGCCCACCTTGTCCGAGGATCTTCGGCGTCTGCAGACGCCTCCTACAATCTGTTTTCAAGTTAGAATGGAGCACCTTTTCTGTGAAATTGCAGTTTTTCAGCAGAGTCCGGGCAAGAGAGAGGAAAATCTCTAAAGGGTTTTTCCGAATCTGAGTTTAAGTCATTTATGCACAGCTTAGGAGTTGAAATAACACCCTCTGGGAAATCAAGAAGCTAAAATAGACCACTTCACAGGCTATCCGGAGAGGAGAGGATAATGAAGATGTGCATTTCCAGGAACATCCAGGGTATTCAGCCCTCGGTCACCTTGGCCATAACCGCCAAGGCCAAGGCAATGAAGAAGGCTGGAGTTGACGTCATCGCTTTGAGTGCAGGGGAACCGGACTTCAATACTCCGGAGAACATCAGAGAGGCAGCAATCGAGGCAATTAACCGTGGTTTCACCAAATATACCCCAGCAGTGGGGACCCCTGAGCTGAGAGAGGCCATCTGTGAGAAGCTTAAAAGAGAGAATGGTCTAGTGTACGAACCTTCGCAGGTGATAGTCAGTTGCGGAGGAAAACACTCGATATCTCTGGCAATTATGGCGCTGGTGGAAAGGGCAGACGAGGTGATTATCCCAGCTCCCTACTGGGTTAGTTACCCTGAACAGGTGAAATTGGCAGGCGGCACTCCGGTTATTCTTGAAGCCAAGAAGGAGAACGGCTTGAAGATCACCCCCAAACAGCTCAGAAAAGCTATAGGTAACCGGACTAAGTTGCTCATCTTAAACTCGCCCTCCAATCCCAGTGGCGTTGTCTACAGCGAGCAAGAGATTAAGGAGCTGGCAAGAATAGTGCTTGAGGCAGGAATATACGTGCTTTCCGACGAGATTTATGAGAAGATCATCTACGACGGCGCAGTCCATCACAGTATCGCCGCTCAGGATGGTATGCAGGAGCAAACGATAGTGGTAAACGGCGTCTCTAAGTCCTATGCGATGACTGGTTGGCGGATAGGCTATGCGGCTGGCCCGCAGGAGATTATCCAGGCTATGGGAAAGATTCAGAGCCAGCAGACATCGAACCCCTGCTCTGTTGCCCAAGCAGCAGCCTTAGAGGCGCTCACCGGTCCTCAGGAAAGCGTAGAGAAAATGAGGAAGGCTTTCAACGAAAGGAGAAAATACATAGTACAACGGTTGAACTCTATCCAGGGTCTCTCCTGTTCAGTGCCACAAGGAGCTTTTTATGTGTTTCCAGATGTCTCTGCCTTCTACGGAATTTCGATGGACGGCACCAGAATCGACGGCTCTGTAGCCCTTTGCGATTTCCTCTTGGAAAAAGAGAAAGTGGCCTGCGTGCCTGGTGCTGGCTTCGGAGCTGACAACCACATTAGGCTCTCCTACGCCACTTCTATGCAGAATATCAAACATGCAATGGATAGACTCGAAAGAGGACTTAACAGACTCCTCAAGTAAGATGATAGGTCATCAGAAGAACCAGACCCAATTATGCCAGAAAGCTGGGCAATTCAGCACGACCTTAAGATCATCCTTTAAATCCTTCGATCATGCTTGTCAAAGGGTAATTTATTTAAGCCAAGCGACTCGCATTCCACCCAGGCTTCCAATTGAGATGCTTCGGGTTGCCGTCTAACGGATCTATACAAAACCGCCGATGCGATAATTTTGGCGGGGTGACATGTTTCAATTATCTTAGCTTCTCCTCTTATTTCTTGTCACCAGAGCTCTCGAATTTTTCTCGTCCCGCTCACTACTACCCAAACCAAAGCTATTCCAGATAACGCTACGCATACCTTGGAGAATAGATTTCCATGGCGGGTAAAAAAGGTCTCCTCTCTTCTCAAGGGCAGAGTGTCTACGAGGATTCTGGAGGTAAAAATAGGGGTTGCCCCGGAGACCCTCCCGTAGGGGTCAATGAACATCGACACCCCAGTGTTGGCACAGCGAGCGATAGCAATCCGGTTTTCAATAGCCCGGAACACAGCTATCTCGGCATGCTGATAAGGGCCGGAAGTTCTGCCAAACCAAGCATCATTGGTGATATTCACCAGAAATTGCGCCCCCTGAAGCGCAAATTGCCTGGCGAGCTCAGGAAATATTGACTCGAAACAGATAAGAGTTGAAAATCTTCCCTTGGGGTGCTGAAAAACTGTGAACCGTTTTCCCGCCGAGAAGTCGCCAGCCCTGAAGGCAAACTTCTTTAGGAACGGAAAGGTATCTGAAAAAGGCATCCGCTCGCTTCCTGGAACAAGATGTATTTTGTCATAGCCTTGAACCTCTCTCTTTCCTGGCATAAAAAGGAAGGCGGAATTGTAAAACCTCCCTGTCTGGAAATCATAATCTGGCGATCCAGTGAGGATAGGGACGTTAAGGGAGTCACAGAAGTTGTGGAGTCTCATCCGGTATTCTCCTTGACGCATAAGATAGCAAGGGGTTGCCGTCTCTGGCCAGATAACCAGGTCGGGTCGATAGGAACAGGCTCTGATCGTCATTTGCTCTAAGGTGCTAAAACTGACGGTAACCCCTTCTGGTGCCCACTTAACGTCTATGGGAATGCTGGGCTGAATCACCGCCACCTTAACCTCCCCCTCCAGCCGCTCCTTGGGAATTACCCTATTGCCATAAATGTAAGGTATGATGAATAATAGAATTAGAATAACAACCAGAACGTGAAAAAGCCTCTCTCCTACTCTGCCTCTTTTGAGCGTGGCGTGCCGCAACAGACTGTAAAGACAGAGATTGATGGTTACCACCCAGAAGGATATTCCATAAACGCCGCTTATTGAGGCAAATTGAATCAGTCGAGTATATTCTGTCTGGGTATTGCCCAAGAGGGTCCAGGGAAAGGCAAGCTGGCCAAACGAACGGAGGTATTCTATGGCTGTCCACAGGAATGGAGCAAAAAGAAAGCCCTTTGTGCCCCAGCTCCGGATGGCCAAATTGAGCATCAGCGCAAATAGCATAAAAAAGAGGGAGAGGAAAAAGAAGGAGAACAGACCTCCAGCAAGGGTAGGCCAGCAGATCCAATAAACGGTGCCGGCATTAAAGCACAGACCAGTGACGAACCCGCAAAGAAGGGCATCTTTGTGCTTGCTGTGAGGAAACAGTGAGAAGAAGGGAACAAGTGCACCGTAGGCTATGAATCCAAGCCTCAACGGTGGGAAAGCCAGCGATAGCAACGCTCCAGAAGTTGTCGAAAGAATGAGATCTCGTTTGTCCATAGATAACTCAACCAGGCCTAATAGTCAACAGGAAACAAATCGGAGTATAAAATATAGCTCTTTTCCCCCGAAAGTCAAGATGCACTTCACTCAAGGTCGTTTCCCCTCCCTGACCGAGTGTTGAGAAGATTCATAGGAGACTATGAGTAGGGTGAAATCACTCTTGACAGAGCAGAAAGGATGTCCTATTTTTGGTTATGTGAGTGGTCAGCACATTTTCTGTTTTTGTCTAACCGCAAAGCCCCATAGAAGACGTAAGGCTTGTCGAGAGAGTCTAATCGATATACCCTTGATAGCTGCGCTAACCGTCATAACATAATTCATTCTCATTCACGTTTTATCTGTGACACCTTGCGTTACTGGCGGTTGTTTTGTAGCCACTGCGGCTATGTCTCCAACTGGACTCGATGGTACAACATGCCCTTGTCTATTTTTTGCTAACCAAAGTCCTGTTGGATACCAAAGCTGGTCTTTCTTTTTAGCCTAAGAAGGGCGAGAGGGGAAAAACTTGGTTCCAGAGGTTAATTTATGCTAACAGACAAGAAAATTGCACGTTGTGACATCCTGGTTATCGGCGGTGGACCGGCTGGGCTGATGGCTGCCAGAAAAGCCGCACAGAAGGGGGTTAAGACCTTACTGATTGAAAAAGGGAAACAGTTCGGTCTGAAGGTTTGCGGTGAGGCTGTGTCAACCGCTACCTTCGCCGAAGCAGAGGTTCCCCCTTCGCAGAATTTTATCTGTGGTGAGGAGATCGATCGGGTTTTGGTCTATGCACCTGAAGAGGAGAAAAAAGTAGAGATTTGCGCCGGAAGTATTGGCTACGATGGAGGTTATATACTCAATAAGAGGGCATTTTTAGAGGAGATGGCGAGGCTGGCCTTTCAGGCCGGAGCAGAAGTATGGACCGAGGCTGTAGCTAACCAGCTACTCCGTCACAATGGACTATTCAGGTGCGTAGTCGCCACCAATAAAGGGGAACAGCTGGTAGAGGCAAAGATAGTGATAGGCTGCGACGGAGTAAACTCTTTGGTGGCCAGAAGATCCTTTAACCGAAAGGGCTACAGAGTAATCCCCTGCGTGCAGTACCAAATGGACAACTGCCATTTGATTGACAAGAGAACCCTCGAGATGTTTGTAGGCAACAATGTTGCCCCTGATGGTTATGTATGGATTTTCCCCAAGGGGAAAGGTCTGGCAAATGTGGGTCTTGGAACCCAGGGTGCACCAGCCAGAAGATGTTTAGACAGATTTATCAAGACGCATCCTCACCGCTTCAAGAAAGCTCGGGTCTTGAAAATGGGAGCAGCACCAGTGCCGATAGGAGGACAGGTAGAAGAAATAGTCCAGGATGGCTTGATGTTATGTGGAGACGCCGCCGGACAGGTGATACCGCTCACCGGAGCCGGAATACACTCCAGCATTGCCGCCGGTAAGATAGCCGGAGAGGTAGCTGCAGAAGCTCTGTTGGAAGGCAATACATCCCGTGAAAAACTCTCTGCCTATCCACAGCAATTCAATAAGGTGTGGGGTAAACGCATAAGCGACAGTCTCAAGGCCCAGCAGGTGATAACGAAACTCTCCGACCGGGAGCTAAACCGCCTTGCCGATATACTCATTGGCCAGGATATTGTAGATCTGGCCAACGGCTTCAATCTGGTTAGCGTGGGCCTGAAGCTGCTCAAATACCCCACTTTTGCAGGCAAGATCGCCAGGAGACTCCTGGAAAAGCAGGGCAGGTAAGGGGGAAAACCAAGAAAAAGAGCTCACATTTCGCACCTTGCGTTAGGCATTTTTCAACTTCCTGCCCGGGGAAGGGCTGTTCATAGATTGATCCCACCGGCGCCTGCAGACATTCCCCACATCCCTCTTTTAAACTAGAACAGGTTAGCTGCCGAATTGTTGGGTAGCCAATAAATCTACTAAGCAGTCTACAGGCTATTCAGCCAGCAATTGTTCGGCCTTGTCGAACAGCTCTATTGTTTGAAGCACTTCTGGATCTTTCTCCAGGTAGATCTGATATTTCTCCTCTGCACCCCAAAGTTCTCCTGCAATCTCTGCCTTGATGCTGTTTTTTATTGAGCCCAGCTCATGTTGGAAGTCCTCTGGACTGAAACCGATCTTCCTTGAGAAAAGAAAATCCTTAAACTGAAGGATTATTGAGTCATCAACCTGGAAATTTTGCTGGAATTGGTCGAAATTCTCTGGCATCTGAGGCTGAGTTCCAAGATAATAGGCAGCGAAGTCGAAAAAGGCGTTTCTATCCCTCAGTTTTCTCTGCAACTTGCCTGAGTTTCGACCTTTCAGTACTATATCTGGCGTAATACCTCCGCCTCCGTAGACTTTTCTTCCCTTTAGTGTATGGAAAACGGGTTTAGCTTCGTTGCCGCTGCGGGAAGTGTCACGGAAAGCTTCCGCTACGTAATCTGCGCGGCTTTTATTTCTATAAGGACGCTGAATCAGACGGCCGCTGGGGGTGTACCAGTGGGCTATGGTCAAAAATATGGCCCCTCCGTTTCTTAATTTAAACTGCCCCTGCACCAGACCTTTGCCGAAGCTGGTTTGCCCGACCACTAGCCCGCGGTCACAGTCCTGAATTGCGCCGGCAACGATCTCCGAGGCACTGGCGCTGGCGTGGTTAATCAACACAATCAAGGGAAAATAGGGATAGGTACCCTCTTCAGTGGCATAATACTCCTGGGTAGAGTCAGATGTTCTGCCTTGGGTATAACAGATTCTTCCGCTCTTGATGAACTTATCCGCTACCTTGACCGCTTGTAGAAGCGGTCCCCCACCATTCCAGCGAAGGTCAAGGACCAGCTTCTTCATCCCTTGTGACTCCAACTGCCTCAATGCCTTTTCCAACTCGTAGTCTGTCCTCTGAGAAAACCTGGCAACCCAAATGTAGCCGATCTCAGAGGTGAGCATAAAGAACGAAGGAATGCTATAGATAGGGATTTTGTCCCTGACAATGGCGAACTCAAGCAATTCCTCTTCGCCTTCCCTTTTCACCGAAACATTCACCTTTGTCCCTCTGGGACCGCGCAGCTTCTGATAGACTTCCTGAGTGGTAATGCCCAGTGCAGTTTTCCCGTCAATCTTGACGATCTTATCGCCTGCTTTTAGCCCAACCCTGTCGGCGGGAGAACCTTCAATCGGGGCTATCACCGTCAGTACGCCATCTCTGATGTCGAACATAATACCGATTCCCTCGAAATCGCCTCGCAATCTCTCCGCCATATTCGAAAGTTCTCTGGGTCTTAAATAGTAACAGTGAGGATCGAGCTGACGTAGAACTCCATCTATGGCTCCGTCAATGAGTTCAGATTGAGCAGTTTCTTCCACATAGTTGCTTTTAATATAATTCATTACATCGATCAAGCTTTGAAGCTGAACATAAACATTGGCCTCGGATGCCTGGCAAGAATGAGATGGAAGAGGCACTGAAAACACCAAGGCCAGAGCAACCAAAACGAAAATCAGTTTTTTCTTCAACATTGTCCCTCTCCTTACATAGGGTGCGCCCTTGAATGACAATAAATCAAAATGTAGTGAATCTCGTGAACCAACGGCACTTCTATTTATTCTGGCCAAAGTTCTGGGAGAAAAGTCCACCCGAGCCTCCTGCAGGTTCCGAATCTCCAGGAAATTGGTCAGAAAGCTGAGTCAATGCTGAGCCTCAGGCCCAGTGACGCCCTCTTGGTGTTAGTCAGTAGCGGAAGCCGCAACCGCAGGGCCAGACCGGCGAAGGCAACACACTCGAGGGAAAACCCCGTCCCCATCTCCGCCTTCCACCCTCTCAGGTCGACCTTTCTCATTCTGGCCCAACTTCTAACTTCAGAGCGATCCAGAACTTTGCCGGCGTTGAAGAAGACGCAGACAGTGGGAACAAGTGGGAGAGAAAAAATTTCGAAGCTTTTGCGAAGGGGAAAATCCAGGACTGTGTTAACTCCTGCTATGCCGTCTCCGATGTCCAAGTTCGAGTTTTCGAAAGCACTCATATTGCCTTCTCGCCAGAGGGCAAATTTCCTCTGTCTGGGACTGTAACCTGTCTGCCAGCCAGCAAACACCCTAGCTCTTAATGTGGCCATCCAGCCCAGCCTCAGATATCGACTTACTTCAAAGAAATACTTGTCATAGATATAATCACCGTCCGGCAGGCTATGTTCGTAGTGCACCCGATATTCTCCACCATTCTGCCGAAGGGCATCCTTGTTAGTCTCCAAACGATATGAAAAGATCAAGAGGGTGATCACACCTGAATCGCAATCTTTCCGGTCTACATTGTAGTGCTCTTCATGTTCAGCCGAAAGGGTGAAAAAATGTCGCCAGTACCTCTTGTAGTCCACCAACACCGGCACAAGGGTAATGCTCTGGCTACGGGTGTGTCGATCATCGGCAATCTTAAACTCAAGATAAGAAAGGCGATTGCCCCATTTATAGATCGGAGAAAAGAATCGGGCATTGTAGACCACCCAGTCCCTTTTATAGATGTAGCCAGCCGAAAAACTGAGCCTGTGGCCAAAGGGGTCTTCTGCTCTGCTATTCACTCCACCTGACCAGCCGTCGGTATCACTGTAGCCAACCTTAGGATAGTAAGTAACCACATACCTGTCCGTGTAGGGAAAGCTGAACAGCGGGTGGAAGGCAACCTTAGGAAAGCGTCGGTTGTTGAGACGGTTGATGTCAAAAGTCCAATTACTTGGATCGACAAGAATATCCTTGACCGGCTTCGGAGTCTCAAATGTGACCACTCCCCATTTGTCACTCCCGTCCCATCTTTTAACCAGTTTGCGCCCATCTTTCAGTTTCGCCATCACTTCGACCGGCATCTGTTCAGCATCTCCTGCCTGTTTTATCACCGCCTCAGTCAAATACCCCTCCGTTGGAGCTTTGCGCACCCTCACCTTCTCCAGCACAAAGTCACACCGTCTGGTGGTATGAAGCATCTGCTTGAAGAACCAATCCAAATCCGTTTTGCTGACCTCTTCAGCCACGGCCTGGAAGTTCTCAGTAGTGGCGTTCTTGAATCTATAGCATTCAAAATAGGTGCGCATAATCTCACTGAACACCTTCTTTCCCAGCAAGTTCTCCAGCATAGCAAGGACCAGTGCCCCTTTGTGGCAGACCGTTCGACTGTAGACATCGGGATATTCAAATTCATAGGCGGGGCGAAGCAACTCCCGCTCTTTCCCTTCCAGGTTGAGGGTGATCCAACTTTTGTAAAAGCTACTACGCAGGTCGTCGAGGTGGAATATCTTGAGAAACTTAAGCCGCTTAGGGAGATTGACGAAGCCGTTCTCCTTTCCATACTTGTCTTCTATATAGCACATCTCAGAGTAGGTAGCGAACCCCTCATCTAACCAGGCTTCCTCAAGTTCGTTATTCCCCACTGCTGCGTACCACCATTGGTGGGCAACCTCATGGGCAGTCGCCGCTTCTACTATGGTGAAAAAGGAGGGAAGTTGATATGATAAGACAGGAGGCAACATAATGAGAGTGGGGTATTCCATCGCTATGCCCCCGATATAGCTTTCGCAAACAGTTAAGGTAGAATAAGGGTACTTGCCATATTTCTGACTGAAATATGCGATTGCCTCCCGTGCGTGCTTAGCTGCCCGTTCGCCGCCCTTCTTGTGCTCCTTGAAGTAAAGAGACCGAATAATGATGCCTTTCCACTCTGTCGATGTCTCTCGATAATTCTTGTCCGCTACCCAGGCAAAATCATGAACATTCTCCGCCTGCCAGACCCAGGTCTTGGTCCCTTGGGGATGGGCTATCTCCTCCACCAGGCACCCAGTGGCACCCATTACCATATTCGCCGGCAAGGTGATGGCCACAGTGTAGGAACCGAAATCTCCGTAGAACTCTCCCAGAAAATGGTACTTATCTGGGTGCCACCCGTTCCTATCGTAGACAACCACTTTCGGATACCACTGGGCAATATGGTAATTACCTCGGTGATGGCCAAGCCGCCAGAATATTTCTGGTACCTTCACCGTGAAATCGAGTCTCACTTGCATGCCCTCATCGGCTTTCAAAGGCGGATTCAGCTCGATGCGCATAATGGTGTCGTCGATATGGTAATCGGTTATCTTCTCTCCCCTGATCACTAAGGAGTGGATCTGGATGTAACCATCATCTCTTCCCGCCGGATAAAGTATATCCAGGTTGTTACCAGCCTGCTGGAGTTCCTGGAAAAACAGGCTCCCTTCCCGATAGGCATTGGGATAAAGGTGTAGATAAAACTCGTCCAAGGAGGTTCCGGTGCGGTTGACAAAATCGATCACCTCTTTTCCTCTCAATAGATGTCGTTCTGTATCCAGTGCTGCATCTATCCAGTAGTTTACCTGGTTAGGAAGGGCGGCGCCAGAAGAGCCCCTGAGAAGCCACAAGCAAACAGAAATAAGTGTGACCGTCTTCTTACTCCTCATATCAGACCAATCTTCCTCGCCAGAAGTCTCAATACAGGGCTGAATCTCCTAATGAAGGCTATATTGAAATCCGCTGAGTATCTGCTGGTACCTTAAGTTTAAACCTTCCCTCCGGTATCTTCAGATTAACCTTCTGGCGGGTAAATTTGACATTGACCTGGAATCCATCGGAGAGAAGTTCCGCTTGTCGCGCTAAATTGACTCCGCTTATCCGCACATGCTTTTTCAATACTATCCTTCTCAGTAGCTTGCCATCTGTGCCGAATGTCTCCTTCTGGACCACTTGAAGGGATTTCTTATCCACGCAATATTTCTCCATGCGGCCATTTCTCTGGAAATAAAGTACATATTCATCCCCTCTGCTCTGAAAGCTCGCCAAGTCCTTGTAGTCCAGTCGGTAAGATCCTAGTATGTCGAGCATTATTTCAGGAAGGTCCTCGATTCCGGTAACCTGTGATAGGGGGTCTGTCCCAATATTCCCGCTGAGCAGCAGTTTACTCTTGGGCAAAAATACCTCTAAATGCTCACTTTTCTGAACGAAAGCAAGTATGTTCGTCCCCAGACCTGCATATACTTCGGCTCTCATCTGGGTTGGGGACTTAAACAGAATGCCGACCAACAGCGTGTGTCTAATCTGTTCATCCGGTGGTGGTCCGGATTTTCGCAGATGGACTGTTGCTTCCCCCCAGAATGACCTGAGGGCAAAGCGGTTATTCTCCAACAGGGTAATTATCTCAGCAGCGGATCTGTCCCTCTGCGTAGCTCCAACCAGATGCGTCCTGTAGATGCATCCACTGCAGCTCAAAAAGGCAAAGAAAAAAATGGGAAATAGTACAATTACATTTTGTCTCATAAGCGCTTACAGGTTTCTAGGGCCTTGATTCTGATTCTATCTTCTCCAACTTTCTCTTGACTTCCTGGTTCTCCGGGTCAAGCTGAAGCGACTTCTCCCAATAGGTTTTGGCTTTCTGACGTTTGCCGAGGGTAAAGCATACTTCGCCCAGATGATTAAGTATGGTTGCGTTGTTTTTTTCCAACCTAACGGCTTTGTCCAGAAGCTCCTCAGCCTGTCCGAACTTTCCCAAGCGGTAGTAGGCCCAGCCTAAGCTATCCAAGAAATTGCCATTGTCAGGCTGTTGAGCTACTGCCCTCTTAAGCAGTTGCACGGATTCCTCCAGTCTAATTCCTTTATCAGCAAAGATATACCCAAGGTAATTCAAAGCGAAGGCATGCTCAGGGTCAATTGTCAAGAGTCTTTCGAACTCTTTTACCGCTTCGTCCACCAGTCCGATTTGCTCTAAACGGCTCGCCAATTGAAAACGGAAGTCGGTGTTTTGGGGCTCAAGTTCGATTGCCCGGTGGAAAGCTGTAATGGCTTCAGCCCAGGCGCCTATTCTCTCGAGGGATATCCCAAGTAGGTAGAATATCTGAGCGTCTTCTGGCATATTCGTCGCTGCCTTCAACAGAACCTCACAGGCTTTTGGGAAGTTCCCGGCCTGGATGAAGGCATAACCGGCACCTATCCATCCGCAATTGCCCAAAGCAGCTGCCCTCTGGAACATCTCTCCAGCCAGGGCAAATTCCCCAATTTCCACAAAGGTTTTCGCCACGTAGTAATAAAAGTCTGCATTGCCAACCCGACTGTGACGAATCTCTTTTACCAGTTCATCCAGTTTTTGCCGATCTCCCATCTGGTTGTATGCTATTAATAGATCCCGTAGTATTCCCTTCTCTTCGGGAAAGAATCTACGAATCTCTTCGAATTGTGAGGCCGCTTCTCTGGAGTTACCCATTGAGAGATAGATCTGTCCCAAACGTCGCCTCAGTGATTTGCTGTGGGGAATCATTTTGAGTCCGTTTCGGTAGGCTCGGATTGCCTGTTTGCTTTTCCCTTCCATCTCAAAGGACATCCCCAGTCCTAACCAGGCATTCTCAGAATCCGGGATTTTTGCCAGAATCTGGCGATAGTAAACCCTGGCCTGTTTCCTTTTGCCCATCCCCGCATAAATACGAGCCAATTTGAACTGCACATCGGGAAATCCCCGGTCGCTTCTGGCTCCTTTCTTGAGTAACTTTAAAGCCTTACGAGCGTTACCTTGTTTAAGATAGATGTCTGATAGGCTATAGATGGCCTGTAGGTCACTGGGCTTTAATTCAACCGCTATCTCCAGTTCCTTAGCCGCCCCTTTCAAATCCCCCTGTAATTGGAACAGCACGGAAAGCAATCGGTGGAGCTCTGCCCGGTCCGGGGCAAGCCGGACGGCTTGCTTGGCAAAACGCATAGCTTTTTGTTCATTGCCTAAAGCAAAAAAAACATTAGCAAGCTCTTGGCAGATAGTTGCCGAGCGGGAATCGTATGCCAGTGCCCTCTCCAATTCAGCCACTGCTGCCTGGTAATCCTCTTGTAGTTCCAGAATTTTTGCCGCGATGAAGTGGTCCATCGCTTCTGGGTCTGGCTGAGAGACTACAGTGGAACTATGCTCCATCAAAGCAGGCAGAAAACAGCCGTTGGTAAAAAGGGCGAAAGCAAAGAAGACAATAGTTCTTCTGAGGGTCATATTCTCTCCTGCGATGCAAAACCATTGACCCCTGTCTTTCCCCTACAACGAGAGGAAAATGCTTGATTGTTTTGTGAAAGGTGACACTTCAAAGTAAGAGCCACAGAGAGCGTAAAGAAAGAACATATGGTGGTTTAATTATTCAGGAATAATTTCGTTTTCATCCTTAGCGCTTTTCGTGGCAAAATCAGGCCTCCGTGATCTTTCGGAAAAGTCAGGCGAGATTAGCAGAGAAGAGGTGAGGTTTTCAGGCTCTATTCCTCTCCAACAAGAATTTTCCAACCTTTGCTTCTGGCTCTACGGGGTAATCACCTGTAAAACAAGCGACACAGTAGTTCTCCTGGGTGCCTGGCATCGCCTCCAGCATAGCTTCCAAGGAGAGATAGCCCAGGCTGTCCACCTGTAAAAAATTACGAATCTGCTCCACTGTCTTCGAAGAAGCAATCAACTCGTCTTTTGTCTGGAAGTCAATCCCGTAGTAGCAGGGAAAGCGGAGGGGTGGGCAACTAACCCGGACGTGAACTTCCTTGGCCCCTGCCTCTCGGATTAACCCGGCGAGATTGCGCATAGTGGTACCCCTGACGATGGAGTCTTCTACCACTACCACGCTCTTTCCTTTAAGCAGCCCGCTTACCGGGTTGAACTTGATCCGCACCATAATATCGCGTATCTCACTTCTGGGTTCGATAAAAGTTCTCCCGATGTAGTGATTCCTGATAAGTCCCAGCTCAAACTTAATTCCGGAGCTTTC
>MVCY01000097.1 GCA_002049985.1 Candidatus Latescibacteria bacterium 4484_181 | reverse complement strand
GGCCTCCAGATGCCAGCAGAAATACTGGCGGTTATGAGGGGGGGTGTCGTAGTAATGTCCCCGGTAGGTTTCCTGTACCTCTGGATCCTGAAACTGTCTAAGGTCGAAGGTGCCATCGCCTGTGGTAGTGGGGTTATCGGGTCTTTCCCGGGGAAATTCTACCCTCAAGGCCAGAATCCTCCAGTGCTGAACTGCGGGTGCGGAGCTTCCAGAAAGCAGGAGGAAGCAAGAGCACAGCAGTATCCGCAGGTTAGCCGACCTGGGAACTATATCTGACAATTTCGTATCACCTCAAAAATCGAGTGTAAGGGAGAATCTGGTGTTGTTCTGAAGTGGGGTCTCTTGAGCAGTTAGATAAGCAAAGTCGAACCGAAATCGGCTGTACTTGATTCCGAAACCGAAGGTGGGAGTTTTAAGATCACCATCCTTGTCATAAGAGTATCCGGCTCGCAGGGCCAAGAAGGAGCTGTAGGTGTACTCCAGGCCGGCGTGGATGTCTATCTGTTCCAATTCCTGTTTGGTTCCTTCATCTGCCCAGGCGGAGAAGGTAGACTGCAGAAAAGTGCCCTTCCTTCTCACCAACGGTTTATAGAAGTCCAGCACTAACAACAGGTCGTTGAACTCTGTGTCCAGAAGTTTGTAGGAGGCACCGACCACTATATTGAGTGGTAATGGATCAGCCTGAGTCCAGAGATGGGAGAGCAGTATAGGATCCCAAAGTCAAAGGCGATGGAATGGCCCTCTCCTTTACCTCTCTCAATACCGGCTCCTGTATCTGCTAAGTGGCTCTGGATGAATTTGGCCGTCACCCCCAGAGCGGTGCGGGAGGAGACATTTGCCCCGTAAGAGACGGAAAGCACCGCATCGTAGCTGGTGAAGGTCCCCTTCTCCTCGCCGGTCTCACTGGTTCTGGTCTGCTTTCCCATATAGAAATAGGCAAGGTTTACCCCTATATTTCCCCAGCCCTTTAAATATTGAGAGTATCCTAAGAACCCATAGTAGAGATTATCTTCCAAAGCGAGTCCGGGAAGCCATTTTGTATGCATAAAGGTGAACTCGCGTTGTCTCTGTCCGGCCAGTCCGGCCGGGTTGTAATAGCTAGCTGCGGCCTCATCTGAGATGGTGACAAAGGATTCCCCCATGGCCCCAACTCTTGCCCCAGGCTTGATCAACAACATCAACACCGCTGCCTGGCTTTCGTTTGTCGCCTCTGCTGAATAGGCCCAGAACAGTAGAAGTGCAGGACACAGCACTAAGAACAAGACCTTTTTCATCTTCACTACCTCCTTATTGAATCGGGTTCAAAAACCCGGGTTTTGATCAGTCGGTGCTCTTCACCTAAGCTCTAACAGACGACAGATAGCTTATCTTATGACGCTGAATTTTTCAATCAGCTCCGCCTTTTTGCCATTGGAACCCTTGGCTACTATTTTATAAAGATAGACTCCATTAGCCAGTGGAATCGGCGGAATCCAAGAAGGCTGTTCTCGGGGAGCCTGATTGTAGCCCCGATTGGTCTCTCCCTCAAACTCATCTATCAATCTGCCAGAGATGGAGAAGACTTTCACTTTCACCTGTTGAGCTGGTTGGGGCAACTCGTAGGTGAACACCATCTCAGAGCTCATTGGATTGGGATAGCAGAGGGCGTTTCTGATGGAGAATTTCTCCTCAGGGACCACTACTAGGGTCACACTCTTGGTAGCAGAGTTATTGAAGATGTCCCAGGCTTTAAGGGCAAGAGTGTGTTCGCCTTCACTTAAATTTTCAAGTTGATACCGGACGATCCCTTTCTTGTAGGAATTCTCACAGAGTAGATATTTCGTTACATTGTATATCCTCCTGGCATCCACTGTTAGGGTTATCTCATGGCCAATCTCTCCAGTGATATTGATGCCGCTTTCGTCTTCTATGGTAGCCTGGATAATAGGAGAAGGCCCCACGTAATCGCCGTCTGCAAAATGCTGTCCTTTGATGTCGATGGTGATATCAGGTCCCTGAGTATCTTCTCTTGAGATATGGGCAGTGCCTCCCACAAAAAGGGAGTCAACCTTGCCGCAACCGTCAATCTGTTCATTCCAGACGAAGACGCTCACTCTGCCTCTCTGGCTGCCGTACGAGATATCCTTAGGAATACGCACCTTGTGTTCAAATCGTCCATCTTCTATCGAAAGGATTCCTCGAAATAGTGGGGCACCGGGAAGCGAGTATCCTACTGTTGGCCCTCTCGGGCTTTTGTATGTCGCATATCTGCTTGAGTCAAAGACTCTGACGTAGCACTGACCGTCGAAATTTGGGTCGGGTAGCACCCCGGAAATATTAATCTCGCCTAAGGCTTTGAGAGTATCCGGCGACACCGAGAGGTTGACTTTCATCTGGGGCGTTATCAGAGAGAGGGCAGGGTCACCTAATAGACTGAATTTTGCGGTGTTACTCCCTCCCCCCACTATAACCTTTGCCATCCAAAGTGCTTTACCCACTCTCGGAGGTTGTTCAGAAGGTGAGAAGAGCTGCTTATAAAAGGTGCTGTTAAGTCGGACATTCGGTTCATTGTAGGCCATCCTGGTGGGGCCAATGGCAGCTATTAGGCCGCCATTGACCCTCCTCAGGAGTTTCTCACAAATGGTCTCATTGACTGGATGGTCAAAGTGGTTAACACTGCAGGTAGAACCAAAGAACAAGGGAAGACGCTGGCCGTTGTTTAATAGGGAGATGTCTGTAGCTGCTTCAAAGAGGCCTTCGTGAGTTAATGTAGTGTAATTGGCGTGTCCGACGAAGTTGATCAGAAGAGCTCCCTGATTGAAGGCTTCAATAAACTCCTTCCTGGCCTTTGGCTTTTTGCCGAACGAATCTAATGGGTACTCCGTGAGATACAGCTTCACCTGATCCAGACTCTGGGGAAGATAGTGAAGAGCGATATTTTCAGTGTCAGCGGTATAGTCAATAATCCCAAGTGTCAGCGGTATAGTCAATAATCCCATCGTATCTACCTCGAACGTGGTCGTCATCTGCAACTAAGATAACCGTTTGGGCCGGAAACCTTCCGACTGCCATGCTGGGCAGGGAGCTGTCGTGGTCGAAACAGGCAAACCAGTCATCTGTGGTAATAGCCCCTTGCTCATAAGGCGGAATCCAGTTGCCAGGACTTATGCCGGAGTTATTCTTGTAATCATAGCAGCCGTCTCCGAATAAGAGGACATATCGCAAGTTAGGATTGCCGTTCTCTACCAAATGCCTAAGGAAGTTGCGAATGGCAGTGGGATCGAAGAGCCCCCAGGAGAACTGGTTATAGATATCATCCACGCTAACCGCCATTGAGTTAAGCCCCTGCTGAGTACGCCATTTGGCAAGTCTTTGGGCTGGCTCCAAAAACTGTGGGTGGGTGATAATGACGTGATCCAGCCCGTTTATCTCTTCCCTGAGATCCAGGGCGTTGTCGTAAACGGTGATACTCTCTGGGGCCTTCCACCTCGATTCAGAGACAACGTAGTATTGTCGAGGCGCATCTGAGCGCAAAGAGTCTTGAAATGTCAATCTTCCATCTGCGCACACTCCCCCGGTAATCTGGGTCACTTCGAATGGGTCTGAGACCTCAAATATCCAAACCGTATCTTGAGAGTTGATTCCCGAAATCCTGAACTCCGCTACCTGGGAGCAAAGGGGAGCAGTGAAGAAGAGTTCCCCTTGTTCGACTGCAAACCGTTCCGTGTACTCTACTTCAAACCAGTCCAATCGCACTTTCGAATTCTCAATCAACTCTTTTATGCCCAAATAGTTGCTTCCTGTCTTAAGCAAGTTTGCTGTTTTTACAATGACTATTGTTGTATCGTTGAAATCTATGAGCCGCGCTGAGTTTATTATTTCACCGTTTAGTGAGATCTGCAGGAGGTGATCTCTGCCTGATTCGTGTAACAGCCTTATCTTAATCAGACAGGTGTCGGTTGTGTTTGGATGAAAGGTGAGAAACGGATATTTTTTCTCCCCTGATGCCTTAGAAAGTTTATCCCAGTACCACTCAATTCCTGATCCTCCTGTCGGATCGGCACATGTGGAGTAGCGCTCTGTCTCCTGATGGATTCGGGCACGAAAGCCCTGAGGAAAGAATGCCCCTTTCCGCCACGGGGTTCCATCTCTGCAGGTCATCCGTTTGCCTGGTTCTGTACCTCTGAGACTCAACCAGTAGCAATTTTGCCTTGTGTAATGGTTTATGAAGTGAGTGAAGTCTCTATTCTGTTTGTCATAATCCCAACCGGAGATGCTATTCCCATAAAAGAGGATATATCCCGAGGCAGTGTCCACCACGATCGGGATCTGCCGCCACTGCGGAGGGGGTACAAACGGATCCCGAGGCAGCTCCCTGCCTCCTCCGTAATACATCCTAATCGTATTGGGATCAATCTGGCCGGGATCAATCCCTACTTTCTTCAGATCACTCCACCTGAGGCAATATATCCCATCGGTCTTCACATTGATCTTCAGATATTCACCGGGGGGAAAGGAGACCCCCGCGGTTAGTAGGCGCTTCTGGACACTTGCCCGTCGCCACCTCCGGGCTGACTGATAGTTGACCAAAACCTGGCGATAAAACTCTTCGATCTCCTCATTCAAGGAATGGTCCTGGCCGTCCCAAAGAAACCACCTGTGGGGGATAGAAGACATCGTGGCAATAGACCTGAGGGTCTTTAATAAAATGCTTCTCATAGAAAAGCTCTCCGTTTCTCCGTTCCCCCACCAGCTTAGGCAAAGGGGCAATAGAATAACCACTCTGGACAACCGACTTTGTGCTTACTATCTGAAGGCTAACCTCCGCTTCCAGAGGGATACCCACCAGAACCGACTTCTCCGGTAGCATAGGGTAACCCACCTCATCTGTAATCCCACAGTCGGCAAGCCGTAAAATCTCAGCCTCTCCAGAATCGGTGTCCACCGTCTGTTTAGTTAAAGGCCCGGGTTGAAAAGAGAGCAGAATGCCGGTGTCATCAGACTCCAGGACCTTCACCTGCTGGGCGGCAGAGAGACCGGACATCAGAAGTGAGACCGAGAGAGACAGAATCAGGAAGGGGCAACGTAGCGAAAACAGTTTGCTTCTTTGCTGGTTGCGTCCCTTACTCAATTTCTTCCTCACCTTTTGTTGACAAAAGTGCCGGATCCCTGACTAAACCCGTGGGATCTCTTGGGCTGGGACTTCAATGAATTCCAGAGTTCAAATTTCTGAGAAGTCCACACCCAGGAGAGTAGCAATCGGCCTTACCTATTTTTTATTGACAAAGAAAAAGACCGCTAGTGGGACTGCTGTGAATCAAAAAGAATCCGGATATTCTTGAACAGTGTTTCGATAGGCAATCTCCTTGGCCAAAATTTCACCCCAGATTTCAATTACACAGCATAATAGATGTAACCTGTGACACTAAGGAGAGTAGAAATACCACTCAAAAGATGCAAAGCGACAGTCTAACAGCCATAGGTACCTTCCCCGCAGTCCCTTTCCAGAAGTAGTACGGAAGGTTCCTTCTGGTTTGGTCTGTTAGCTGCAAGAACCTCGCCAATAGAAAGATAGCAATCAGTTGCCCTAATGTCAAGCATTTTATTTCTATCTGGAAGATAAAGCAATTGCCTCTGGGCTCTGTATTGCGTGAAGGTTCAAGATGTCCAAGCTTCTTCTTACACAGAACGCTCGGTGCAGGGATCCTGTTTCCTATTGATTTTTCCCCGCTCAACCTGTATTTTTATAAGGGATGATATGTGGTTAATAGAAGATGCTCTGAAGCGGTTCAGGGAAGGATCACTATAACTTGAAAAGAAGATTACTTAAGCCGCATTTTTCAACTTGACATTTAGGGCCTGGAATTTGAAGTTCAAACAGGGAGGTGATTCACTTGCAGTGCACAGCAAGGATAATTCGAGAGAGGAAACAGCTGGGACGCTTCCCCGGTGAAAAAGGTACATTAATGGTTCAGCTATATTGTCCTATTCTGGGAGAGATAGTATTGTCAGGCGAACGGGCGGAAAGGGCAATTTCAAATCAATGGCATCGAAGAGGAGTTAAGGAAGGTCCGGGATACGCAGTCTGAGGGTTTCTTTGCTCGTGAAGCGATAATTATGGGATCTCAGCATATTATGGTCTCGCCGGTGCGAAGACAAAAGCCTGCTTGATGAGAGAGTGAAATATCGTGAGGTTGGGAGGAGAAGCAGAACTGGCCCTCACCTCTTCCGCTGGTGCAGCCGGAGGGAGTAAAAGCACGATTGGGGGCATCTTACAGATGTGGCCTATCCACGGGATGACAGCCTATGGCAACAGCCAAGGCGAGCTCTACGGTTGTGAGTGTAGGAACACCGGAGGACCTAACCGATGATCAAAGCTTGGCAGGAGGGTCCGGCAAGGGTAGCAATTGCTGCATCAACTCCGATAAAAGGGTATTGCAATACAGTCTTTAGTTGGATAGATTCAATATCCTCCGAATTTTATTCTGTCGACAGACTCCGCATCGACTTGCTCTTTTTTAGCTCCTGATCTTTGTGTTCTTGTTCTCGCAGTTCAATCGCTTTTTCATGTGCTCCCAGCTCTTCGATATGTGCCAGCCTTCGAATTAGGTGTCCCTTTTTTTCGATTCTGCTTCTTGAGTATTCTACCACGCTGTAGCGTTTGAGGAAGTCGTAAACACTCAGAGGTGAACTGAAGCGAGCTGTGCCCCCGGTGGGCAGCACGTGATTGGTTCCAGCGAAGTAGTCACCTACTGGGACGGGGGAGTAGTGGCCCAAGAAGATAGCTCCAGCATTTCTGATCCTCGGAAGGGTCTGGCGCGGATTGGCAGTCATCAGTTCCAGATGTTCGGGAGCAATCCGATTGACCAGCTCTACTCCTTCATCCAAGGCTTCTACGATAAGGATCACCCCGTGGTCGGTGAGGGCCTGAGCGATTATCTCCCGCCGCTTAAGACCTTTAATCTGCCGCGCTATTTCTCGTTGTATCTGTTCTGCTAGCCTTTGAGAGGTGGTTATACAGACTGCCAGGGCCATCTGGTCGTGTTCAGCCTGCGCAAGCATATCAGCCGCTATAAATTGAGGATTAGCTGTCTGGTCTGCGAGGATTACCACCTCTGAAGGGCCAGCAAGCATATCGATGTCTACCACCCCATACACATACCTCTTGGCCAAGGTGACATAGATGTTGCCTGGTCCCACTATTTTATCCACTCTTGGCACTGTCTCTGTTCCAAAAGCCATAGCAGCGATAGCTTGAGCCCCCCCAATGGTATAGATCTCCCCCAGGTTAAGTTCGCCTAAGGTTACCAGTATGTACGGGTTGTGAGCATTTCCGGGGGGGAGGGCAACGATAATTCTGTTCACCCCTGCTACCTTGGCTGGCACAGCATTCATCACGATGGATGATGGATAGAGGGCCTTACCCCCAGGCACATATAATCCTGCCCGCTCTAATGGGACAGAATGCTCTTCTAAGTCAACTCCATCTGCGTCACTGAAGCTCCAGGAAGAGACCTTCTGACGCTGGTGGTAGCGGGTTACATTCGCTATTGCTTCCCGAATGGCTGTGAGGAATTCATCGTCCACTGCCCGGTAAGCTTGCTCTATCGTTTGAAGGGAGATACGGAGTCCCTGTTGAGAAAGGTTGACGCCATCAAACTCCTTTGTAAGCTTCACCAGTGCCTCATCTCCCAGATCTCTCACAGTGTCCACAATAGCCTTGACCTCAATCTCTATATCGGAGGACCAGTAGGGGATGGGACGAGAGAGAAGCCCTTCAAGCTTACCCTGGATGCCGTTTCTGTAGTGCAAAATTTCAAGCATTTGTGTACAAACCTCTTGTTCAATAGATAACTTTGTTCAAGGGATATTCGATAATCCCCTGGGCCCCAGCTCTCTTTAACTCAGGGACAATCTCTCTGACTATCTTCTCGTCTATTACAACTTCTACAGCAACCCAATCCTCGTCTGTGAGGTTAGAGATGGTGGGGGTATGCAGGGAGGGCAGTTTTTCGATCACCTTCTGAAGATTTTGCTTAGAGACATTCATTTTGAGTCCCACTTTCTCCTCGGCTTGCAAGGCCCCCTGGAGAAGGAGCACCAGATTTTCTATCTTACGTTTTTTCCAGGGATCATTCCATACCTTTGAGTTGGCAATCAACCTGGTGGTGGACTCCAGAACTGTCGCTAC
>MVCY01000023.1 GCA_002049985.1 Candidatus Latescibacteria bacterium 4484_181 | reverse complement strand
GAGGCCCCTATTGGATGTACCTTAAGACCCAGCGACGCCTGGGAGAACGCAGATAACTTCGCTAGGCTTATGCTAACGCCGTGAGACCTACACTTTCCCATCGCTTCGCTCACCCTGGGGCCCAGCCCTCACCTTCAATGTCCTCATCCTGTTTATCGCTGCCGCGATCTCATACTTTCTGGGCATAGAATAGTCACCCAGCACCGTTCCAAAGGGGGCCAGAATATCCAGGCCCTTTTGGCCAATATCCTTCAGAAGCTCTTCTATCCCCTGGCGCAGGGAGCGCCGGGAATCCACATATCTTCTTGCCATATAGAGCACAGCATCGCCCACTGCCCTGGTCTGTCCGGGGTCAACCACCTGCTCGACGCAGGAGAGGTCGATGGAGGTGGTGCCAAACAGAATAGTGTGAAGTCCCTTGGTCTGAATCTTCACCTCCCTGCTTCCTCTTCTGGGATTGAAACTCTCCGGCAGAGGTATCCTGTGGGTCAGCTCTCCGAAGTCGGGCCCCCCTTCTGGGCGGCGCCGAGACGGATATCTCCGGGCAATGGCCCCTGCCTCTGCCGTCACATCCTGAGGCAGGTAGCAGTCCATCATTATGACCAGGTCGGCCACATCGAAATAGTCACCTGAGCCGCCGAGCACCAGGACAGTGGAGACGCCCAGATTATGGTGGAGTGACTTTATTTTGTCTATGAAAGGGGTGATCGGCTCCTTCTCTTTGCAGACCAACTGCTGCATCCTCTGGTCGCGGATCATAAAATTGGTGGCGGAGGTGTCTTCATCGACCAGCAGAAGCTCGGCTCCCATCTCCAGCGCTTCCATTATATTAGCCGCCTGGGAAGTGCTGCCGCTGGCATCCTGCGTACAGAAGGCAGTGGTATCTTTCCCGCCGGGGAGGTTGTTTATGAAAGGGCTTATATTCACCCTCTCTATACTTCTGCCGTCTTCGGCCCTGATCTTGACCGCATGGGGATTGGTGATAACCCATTCTCTGCCATCGCCAGGGATATGGTTGTAAACCCCCCGTTCCAATGCCCTGAGCAGTGTAGATTTGCCGTGGTAGCCTCCGCCTACGATCAGGGTGACCCCTTGGGGAATTCCCATCCCCTTTATCGTGCCTGAGTTGGGGGTTAAGAAGCTCACCTCCAGGCTTTGGGGAGAGAGCAGGGGCACCGCCGGAGGCTTTGGCATCGGCCGGTCGTCTATCCCGCTTCTTCTGGGCAACAGTGAACCGTTGGCCAGGAAGGCCACCAGGCCTTTTTCCTTCAGAGAACTGCGGATGAAATCCTGATCCTCTGCCAGTTCCACCTGCCGATGGCAGGAGTGCAGATCTAAGTTTCCATAAAAAAGTGACCTGCGCACGACAACAGGAAGCTCCTGGAAGAGGATTTCACTGGCCTGGGTGCCCAGAATTGTTCTCCCCCGGGCCGGCAGTCCCACAACAAATCTGGCCTCTATGTAGTCTTCGCCCACCACCACGGCGGAGCGTTTCAGGATCTCCTGCCCACAGGGAGCTATGGCCACCAGCCCACTTCTGCCTGTGCCCCGTCCTCCCCGGACATACCTGCGGATAGCATCTGCAAAGCTCCGCACCAAGTAATCCTCCAGAGCGGTTCTGCGGCTTTCGTTCTCGAACAGCTCAGCCGGAAATCCCGCCCTCTGCTGAGAGAGCCGAACCCTGAGCCGGGAGGGAGAAGCAAAAGGGTCCCCCTGCACATGATCAATCAAGAGAGTAAAATCAGGAAATTTATACTCCCCCTCTATCGTCTTGTAGGCCTTGTATCCCCTGCCGTCTATCTGCTTTAACTTCTCCTTAAGTCTTTCCATAAACTTCCCCCTTCTTATTGCCTATCTCCTCCGCGCCCTCACATCCCCGGGGGCACAGGGATACAGGATGCCGGAGGCTTCCTTTTTTCTTCCCAGAGCGGGCAGAGGAAAATATAGCATCAGAAGAGCCCAGAAGCAAGTTCTTCTTGTCGAAGGCAATATTGGGTATGACATTTTTCCAACATTCAATCAATTTTCTGTTGACAAGCCACCTTCGATTTGCTATTTTAGGGGTTAACTACCGTGCGCCCATAGCTCAACTGGCAGAGCAACGGACTCTTAATCCGTAGGTTCGGGGTTCGATTCCCTGTGGGCGCACTGAATCCATTTCAACACAAGTAGAGGGTATTTAGCTTAACTTGTCGACTGGCATGACTAAAAGGAGGAGATGGATGGCAGAGCTGCAGGCAATTGCGGAGAATCTCATCAAGGGAAATGCCTCGGAGACCAAGCGGTTATCACAAGAGGCCGTTAAAGAAGGGATTCCCCCGGAACAGATCTTAAACCAGGGGCTCATCGCCGGAATGAATGTGGTAGGAGAGAGATTTAAGAAGAATGAGGTCTATGTGCCCGAGGTATTAATCGCTGCCCGGGCTATGCACAGCGCTATGGATGTGTTAAGACCCTTGCTGACGAGCACAGGCGTTCAGGAGATAGGTTCTGTTGCAATCGGGACAGTGAAAGGAGACCTGCACGACATTGGTAAAAACTTAGTGGCGATGATGTTGGAAGGAGCAGGATTTAAGGTCATCGATTTAGGTATCGATGTGGGGCCGGAGAAGTTTATCGAGGCTGTGGAGAACCAGAAGGTGGACATAGTGGCTATGTCTGCCCTTCTGACCACGACGATGCCAGGGATGAAAACGGTTATCGAGAGCCTGAGAAGTGCTGGCGTAAGGGAGCGGGTGAAGACCATGATCGGCGGGGCACCGGTAACACAACAGTATGCCGATGAGATAGGTGCCGACGGCTATGCCCCTGACGCTGCCTCTGCTGCAGATAAAGCGAAAGAACTATTGGGTATCTCCCAATAGACCACTCTGTCCTGACTGCACGAGGCTGGTTTCACAAACCCAGCCTCGTGCAACCTCAACACATCCTTCTGCTTAATTATCCCCATGCACTCCTGCCTGCTCCACGGCCGGAACCGTTCAAGGTCCAGGGTTCTCATCCACAAATAGCCCAATCCAGGAGGAAACTTTATGTTCTGGAATGAGAAATACGAGCGTCTGGAGAGGAAAGAGCTTGAAACTTTGCAGGTCAGACGCTTAAGAAAACTGGTAGAAACCGTGTATGAGAAAGTCCCTTTCTACCGGAAGAAGCTTTCAGAAAAGGCGATTGTCCCCTCCCAGATAACCTCCTTAGAAAGCCTCACCCATCTGCCCTTCACCACCAAGGATGATCTGCGGAAGAACTATCCTTTCGGGATGCTTACCACTGCTCTGGCAGATATCGTAGAAATCCACGCCTCCTCTGGCACCACCGGCACCGCTACCGTGGTTGCTTACAGCCGGGAGGATGTGGCTCTATGGTCCGAAGTGATGGCCAGAACCATCGCCTGCACTGGCGGAACACCGAAGGATATTGTCCACAACGCTTATGGATACGGACTATTTACCGGAGGTTTGGGGTTCCATTATGGAGCACTGGAGCTGGGGGCAACTGTTGTCCCCGTCTCCTCTGGAGGAACAAAAAGGCAGATAAGGCTGATGCAAGACTTTGGAGCTACTATACTTACCTCTACCCCCTCTTATGCCCTTCATATGGCCGAGGTTGCCTCTGAGATGGGGGTTGATCCGGTTTCAACCAGTCTGAGGATTGGGATCTTCGGCGCCGAGCCTTGGAGTGAAGGGATGAGACGCGAACTGGAAAAAGCCTGGGGTATCACTGCCTGTGACATCTACGGGCTTTCGGAGATCATAGGCCCCGGAGTAGCAGTCGAATGCCCTGGCAAAGAAGGACTCCACCTGTGGGCAGACCACTTCCTGCCGGAGATCATCGACCCCAACACCGGAGAGGTGCTGGATGAGGGCCAGGACGGTGAACTGGTGCTCACTACCTTGACCAAGAAGGCAATGCCACTCATCCGCTACCGTACCGGCGACATAACCAGCATCACATATCAGCCCTGTCCTCACTGTGGCAGAACCGCTCCTCGCATAAGCAAGCTAAGGGGCAGAACCGACGATATGCTGGTCATCCGGGGTATCAATGTCTTCCCCTCTCAAATAGAAAGCGTGCTGCTGGAGATCGAAGAGGCTAAGCCTCACTATCAATTGGTAGTGACCAGAACCAAAGGGCTGGATGAGCTGGAGATCTGGGTGGAGGTGGACGAAAAGTTCTTCTCCGATGAGGTTAGAAAATTGGAAACGTTAGAGAAAAAGATTCAAGACGAGATTGAGAGCGTTCTGGCACTGCGCACCAAAGTTAAGCTGGTAGAACCTAAGAGTATCGAACGGAGCATGGGGAAAGCCAAGCGGGTGATTGACAAGAGAGTTATCTGAGCCAAAATGAAAGCTCAAGCCTCTGGTCAGCTTTAACTAATGAGCAATGACTAACATTATCGACATTCACACCCACGCCTTTGCAGACGAAATAGCCCCAAGGGCAATCAGGGCGATAGAAGGGATGAGCCACACCCGGGCAATCCTGAACGGCACGGTCTCCCAGCTTAAGGCCTCGATGAAAAAGGCGGGCATAAACATCTCAGTGCTTCAACCGGTCTCCACCAAGCCCTCCCAGGTTAGGGTCATCAACGACTGGGCTGGCCGGGTAGTAGGCAACGGATTGCTGTGTTTTGGCACCATTTATCCTGGCCAGAACCACTGGGAAGAGGAGGTCGACCGGATAAAGGCACTGGGGATGCTCGGGGTCAAACTCCACCCTGAATATCAGGGTTTCTATCCTGACAGTCGGTCCATGTTCCCAATATATGAGAAGCTTGCCGAGGTTGGGCTGATCGTCCTGTTTCACGCTGGTGAGGATATCGCCTTCTCAGCCCCGTTCCACGGTTCCCCGCAGAGAATCTCCCAGGTGGTGGATAACTTCCCTGCCCTGAAGGTTATAGCTGCGCACCTGGGCGGATTCCAAATGTGGGACGAAGTTGAGCAACATCTCGTAGGCAAGGAATTGTACTTTGATACTTCTTATACATTTGGACACTTAGGAACCGATAGAATAATTGAGATTATGGAGAAGCATGGCTTCGACAGAATTCTGTTTGGCACCGATTCGCCCTGGACTGACCAAAAGGCTGAGGTGAGGCAGATATTGGAACTGGATATCCCTGACTGGGCCAAGGAGAAGATCCTGTGGACCAACAGTGCAAGCCTGTTAGGCCTGTGAGATTTCACGTCCAAAGGGCTATGCTACAGACTGGTGGGGCATTTGACCCGAGCATAGCCATTTGGATATGACGTCTTCACGTTTCATGTATTCACGCTTCACGTACTATCAAATTTAATCACAGCAGTCATAACAACTGACTTCCCAGGAGGCTTTGGAAAATGTTAGTCAAACAGATTTCGGTCTTTCTGGAGAATCGTTCCGGCCGGCTTCACGAGGTGAGCGAGGTTTTGAAGAAAGCGGACATCAACATTCGGGCCCTCTCTCTGGCCGACACCTCGGACTTCGGCATCCTGAGGCTGATTGTGGACCGACCTGACATGGCTCAACAGGTGCTAAAGAACTCTGGCTTCACCATTAGCCAGACTGAGGTGCTGGCGATGGAGGTGGAGGATAGGCCGGGGGGTCTGGCCCAAATACTGGCAGTCTGTGACTCCGGCGGTATCAATGTGGAGTACATGTATGCATTTGTGGAAAAATCGGGCCGAAACGCGGTGGTGATCTTCAGGGTGGAAAATCCTGACAGGTCCATTGCGTTGCTCCAGAAAAGCGGTATCCGTCTGTTGAGCGCAGATGAAGTGTATGCCCTTTAAAACAGGGCCATATGTGGATAGTAACAACCCTAACAGTCAGGGGAGGTGGTGTCATGACTATCTGCTAAACTACAGAAAAAGAGGGAATTGGACAGATACTTAAGGAAATTTCTTCAAATAAGGAGCAAGAGATGAAAAAGTCGATAGTGGTATTCTTGATGTCTGTCTTCCTTCTGAGCTATGCCGCGCAGGCTTTGGCGTCGTCTGAGGCCGAGGAGAATCCGAAGAAGATAGACGTGTCGGGCAAGATTATCTACCGGGGCCGTTGGTACAACCTGGACTTCAACGATGATTCAGACAGGGGATCGCTGAACCGGAAGAACTTGATGCAGGCCTGGGGTAAGGTGGATCTCCCCTTCGCTCCCGTCTCCCTTAAGATCGGACGTCAGCCGTTGCTGTTCGGAAACGGGCTCTATCTGAACACAGGGATCAGCAAGACGTTTGCTATCGTGGCCGATGCATGCTTGCCTTTTGCGAAGGTCTCTGTGGGTACAGCCAAGCTATACGAGGGAGTCCGTGAAGCAGATGACGACGCGGACATCAACTTCGTTACGGTGAACAAGGCCGTAGGGCCTCACAACTTAGGCCTCTTCGTCGCCCACGAGAAGGACATTTCCTCCTCCGAGGCGGCCCCGGCTCCTGCCATTGTAGACAGCCTCGAACGCACGACCACGAACATCGGATTGACAGGTAAGGGAAAGATCGGTCCTCTCACCTATAAGGCCGAGTTCGACTATATGGTCGGTAAGGATAAGTCCACCAAGACGGTGAATCCGACAGATGTGGACATCGCCGGATATGCCTTTATGGCCGGAGTAGGACTTCCTCCCCTTAGCATCTTTAAGCTGGGGTTGGAAGTGGGCCTGGGGTCCGGGGATGACGTGGATACAAAGGACAAGAATGAGGCGTATATCCCGCCGGGACCGTTCTATCCATATGCGTGGGCCTATGAATATCGGTTCATTCACTGGATCTGGAACAGCTCCCGCTTCGGGAAGGGAACGGTGGGCGTGAGGGAGGCCCTGGCCCCAGGGTTGGAAAACACCACCTACTTGAAAGCCTCAGCCAGATGGAAGCTGAACAAATGGCTCAGTGGAGCCGAGCAGTTCATCTACCTGATGGCAACGGAGCCCAAGCCGATTAAGGATAATACCGGGGCCTCCTTTGACCCGGGCAAAAACATCGGCATTGAGATTGATACGATTGTAAATTGCCTCATTAACAAGCACTTCTCGTATCAATTCATCTTCGCTTACGTGCTCCCTGGCAATTTCTTCGACGGGCGCATCAAAGGCTTCGATGCTGCCAACAAACCCATCGAGGCTGACAATGCCTGGGGTATCCGGTCGCAGTTTGCTTTCACCTTCTGACAGTGCTGCCCCTCGCGTAGCAGCGGGCTCAGAGAGGGCAACACTCTAGTGGAAACCCTCGGGGGGAGGGCTCTCATCAACCGGGGCGCTCCCCCTGAAAAGCACAATAGGAGGGGAGATGTTCAGATTAAATAAGAAGTTGATGTGGCTGTTCTGCTTACCAGTGCTCCTCTTTGTGTTGATCTCTGGCTGTGCTAAGGAGAAGAAAGTTTATAAGATAGGGGCCATCTTTGCCATCACTGGACCGGCTTCCCCCTTAGGAACCCCAGAGAGGGACACAGTGAAGTTGCTGGAAGATCAGATAAATCAGGCCGGCGGGATCGATGGCCATCGGCTGAAAGTGATCATTTACGATACCGCCGGAGATGAGACCAAATGCCGTATGGCGGTCAAGAAACTTATCTATAAGGATAAGGTTCTGGCCATCATAGGACCAAGCAGAAGCGGCACCACTTTGGCGATCATAGATGAGGTCCAAAAAGCCGAAATCCCTCTTATCTCATGTGCCGCCAGCATAAAGATTGTCGAGCCTGTCAAGAAATGGGTCTTTAAGACTCCCCAGTCCGACGTGCTGGCCGTAGCCAAGATCATAGACTATCTAAAAGAACGCAATATCGACAAAATCGCCATAATCAACGTCTCTAATCCCTATGGGATAAGTGGAAAAGAGCAGCTTGACATACAGGCCCCTCAGGCAGGCATCCAGGTTGTAGCCCACGAGGAGTTCGGCCAGAAAGACCCGGATATGACCGCCCAGTTAACCAGGATCAAAGGCACAGATGCCCAGGCAGTGATATGCTGGGGAACAAATCCTGGGCCGGCTATTGTGGCCAGAAATATGAGACAACTGGGAATGCAAATTCCGCTTATCCAGAGCCACGGCATTGCCAACAAGAAGTTTATTGAACTGGCTGGAGAGGCGGCAGAGGGAGTTGTCTTCCCGGCAGGTAGACTCATTGTGGCCGAAGAGCTCCCCGACAGTGACCCGCAAAAATCCCTCTTGCTGAAATACGCCAACGACTTCCAGCAGAAATACGGTCGTAGCGCCGATACCTTCGGGGGCCATGCCTGGGATGCCCTGCAACTGGTGGTCAGCGCCCTAAAGAAGGCAGGTCCAGACAAGGCAAAGATCCGGGATGAGATAGAAAATACCCGTAACTTCATAGGCACCGGAGGGATATTTAACTTCTCCCCCACTGAACACAACGGTTTGACCAAAGAGGCCTTCGTTATGGTCACTATCAGAGACGGCAATTGGAGACTGCTGAAGTAGGAGCAGATGAGACTGCGGATGGGCCTCAGGCTGGAAACTACATAATTGGGAGGGGCCACCTTCGCCAGAAGGGCGAGGGTGGCTTTTTCCTAGGTACGGCTCTCTTGCACCTCAAAAAAAGGTTGCCTTCAGTCGCCAATTTGGCTATATTTTCAAAAAGCTGTTTCCACTTCATCTGCTCATTAATCTCACAGATCTTAAACATATGACCACTTACAGCCAAGTTGTCCAATATGTTATCACCGGGATAACCATCGGTGGCATCTACGCTCTCATCGCCCTTGGATTCACCATAATATACAATACGACTGGGATTATCAACTTTGCCCAGGGAGAGTTTGTGATGCTGGGGGGGATGATCGCTGTATCCCTGGCCACTACTGGTTTGCCTCTGTTGTGCGCCGCTCTTCTCTCCGTGCTCTTGGTGACTGCCGTTGGCCTTCTGTTTGAGAGGCTGGCGATTCATCCCCTTAAGGGCGCCTCAATAATCACCTTGATCATAATCACTATTGGGGCCTCGATCTTCCTTAAGGGGGTGGCGATGCTCATCTGGGGAAAGGATGCAGTACGGCTTCCCTCCTTTTCTGGAGACAAACCTTTTCACATCTTGGGGGCCACAATCCTTCCCCAACACTTGTGGATACTGGGCATAACCCTCTCAGTGATGCTTCTGCTTCATCTGTTTTTCGAATATACCATCTTGGGCAAGGCGATGCGGGCTTCGGCGGCCAACCGACTGGCTGCAACTCTGGTGGGAATCAATGTGAGGAAGATGGCTATGTGCTCTTTTGCCCTGAGCGCTGCCATAGGGGCAGTGGCCGGCATCATCATCTCCCCGGTCACCTTCTCTTCTTACGATGTGGGCACGATGCTGGGACTGAAGGGCTTTTGTGCAGCCATAATCGGCGGCTTGGGCAGCAGCCCTGGGGCTATCCTGGGCGGATTCCTCCTGGGTATCCTGGAGTCCTTGGGGGCAGGATTTCTCTCCTCCAGCTACAAAGACGCTACCGCCTTCTGTATCCTGCTGACAGTGCTTTTCCTCCGACCCAGGGGAATACTGGGACGCCCCTGAGAGACAACGACCGCTGACCAGGAAGCGCTAAGTGGCAAACTGCCATTTCAGGATTGCCTCGAACAGAGTAATGACCAATAACCAATGGCCAAAAACCTAAGAAAGCTACCCTCCGGCCGCTGGGGGATAGCCATATTTATCCTCTGTCTGGCCCTTTTCCCCCTTCTGACAGTAAACAACCCTTACTACATAAATGTGATGGTCTTTGTGGGTATCAACACCATCATTGTAGTGGGGTTAAACCTGTTGATGGGATATGCGGGGCAGATATCCTTAGGGCATGCAGCCTTCTACGGCATAGGGGCTTACTGTTCAGGCCTTCTCACAGCAAAGTACGGTTGCTCTCCCTGGCTGGCCCTGCCAGCAGCGGTGGCTTTGACCGCTTCTGTGGCCTATCTCATCGGCCTTCCCACCCTGAGACTGAAGGGTCATTACCTAGCTATGGCCACCTTAGGCTTCGGAATGGTGGTCTACATTGTGCTGCGACAACTCAGTTGGCTTACCGGTGACTCCTCAGGCCTGATGGGAATCCCTGGTATCTCCATAGGAAGATTCAAGCTGGATACCGATTTGAAGTACTATTTTCTGGTCTGGACGATGGCAGTAGGGGTTCTAATGCTTTCCCGCAACATTGTCAACTCTCGTATAGGGCGGGCACTGCGGGCAGTGGAGGGCAGTGAAACCGCTGCTCGCACCTTAGGGGTGGACACCGCCAGGTACAAGCTTCAGGTCTTTGCCCTCAGCGCTGCCTACGCCGGTCTGGCTGGATTCCTCTACGCCCACTTTATGGGATTCATTGGCCCATCCACCTTCGGATTCAAGTTCTCAATAGAGCTGGTAACCATGGTAGTGGTGGGAGGAATGGCCAGCATTTGGGGTTCTGTCCTCGGAGCCGCCTTCCTCACCATACTGCCTGAATGCCTCAGGGTGGCCGAGGACTATGACATAGTGATCTATGGACTGCTCCTTATGGTGGTTATGATATTTATGCCCAAGGGGCTGACCCGAACAACTGTAGACCTGTTAAAGAGCAGATGGACAGCCTCCCCAGTCTCGCAGACCAACGAGGAGTAGATTCTATGGCAATCCTGGAAGCAGTCAATTTAAAGAAGAGTTTCGGGGGGGTAGTGGCCGTTGACAATCTAAGCTTCTCGGTGGAAACCGGACAGATTAAATCGATTATCGGCCCCAATGGCGCCGGCAAAACCACGGTATACAACCTGATCACCGGACTTCTCCCACCCACCAGCGGTCTGATCAGATTCAACGGCCAAACCATTACTGGGCTGAAAACCCACACTATCGCTTCCTTAGGATTGGCACGGACATTTCAAAATGTGAGGCTGTTTGAGAATATGACGGTGCTGGAGAATGTTATGGTGGGTTGCCACCAGAGGATGGGTTCAGGGTTGTTCTCTGCCATCTGCCGACTGCCCAAATTTAGGAGAGAGGAGAAACAAACCGCTGCTGTGGCCTTAGAGAAACTCGCATTGGTGGGATTGGCAGACCAGAGTCAACGCCCCGCTTTCAGCCTTCCCTTTGCCCAGCAGAGAACATTGGAGATCGCCCGGGCCCTGGCAGCCGAACCCCGGATGATCCTTTTAGATGAACCCGCTGCGGGACTTAATAGCCATGAGACCGTCCAATTGGGAAAACTCATCCTGAAAATCCGCCAGATGGGACTTACTGTCCTTCTGGTGGAGCACGATATGGAACTGGTAATGGACATCTCCGAGGAAATCCTGGTGATAAACTACGGCAAGAAGATCGCTGAAGGCAAACCAGCAGAGATTCAAGACAACCAAGAGGTCATTAAAGCCTATTTAGGAGAGGATTTCAAAGGAAGATAGTGCTTACGATAAGAAATCTGGAGGCTTATTACGGGGCCATTCAGGCCCTCAAAGGGGTCTCTCTGCACGTGCTGCCAGAAGAGATCGTCTGTCTGATAGGGGCCAATGGGGCAGGTAAGTCCACCTTGCTGCATGCCATCTCCGGACTTGTGCCCTTGGCGAAGGGGGAGATCACCCTGGATGGTGTCTCTCTAATCGGGCGTTCACCAGAGGAGATCGTCTCACTGGGGATATCACAGGTACCAGAGGGGAGGCAGATATTCACCCCACTGACAGTGTTAGAGAACTTAGAACTGGGAGCCTACCAGCGATTCCGGAGAGAAAGACGTCGGCAGATTTCCCGAGAGATAGAACGGATCTTTCAACTCTTCCCTGTGCTGAAGGAAAGGAGGTCTCAACCGGCCGGAACCCTCAGCGGAGGCGAACAGCAGATGCTGGTCATAGGAAGAGCTCTGATGTCAAAGCCCAAACTGCTTCTTTTGGATGAGCCCTCAATGGGACTGGCCCCCATTGTAGCCAAAGAGATACTTCAGATTATTCGAGACTTAAGAGAGTCAGGCACCACCATCCTGTTGGTGGAACAGAACGCCAAAATGGCCCTTTCCTTGGCCGACAGAGGCTATGTCTTGGAAACTGGCAAAATCATCCTCGAAGGAGAGACCTCAGAGCTGCTGCAGAATCGAGAGGTGAAACGGGCCTATCTGGGTAAAGGGAGAAAAGGGTTCCTGGAAGAATAAGAAGCCAGCTCATGTTTCTTCCTAACCACATAAATCTTAAACTTATGTCAATTCCTTCCTGGTTATCATTGAGTCATTACTCATTGGTCATTGGTGAATTCAATTGCCACTCACTGATCAACGAGTTGAGCAAAGTCCTCTACATAGATTGAGCTTGAAAAAGGAGGTGGTAATGGACCTAACCCCCAGAACAGAAAATGAAGAAGAGCAGCAACCCTCAGAGGCCCGGGCAAACCCCAGGAACTTTCTGAGACACATCCCCTCTTTGGGAATAGTATTAGGCATACTGGCGGCAGCTCTGTTAGCAGGGTGGTTTGGCGGCCGAAACAGTGTAAAACCTGGTAACTCCCCTCAAGTGGTCAACCAACCTCAGCAAACACCATCTGATGCCCCTTCGGCCGTCAAGGAAGACTACCCTGAGGATAAATCTCTTAAATGGTTAAAAGGAGTCCTTCCCAGAGGAAGCTCGCTCTATCTCTGCCTGGTTGGGCAGGGAGTTGGCCCTGAAGAGGTGTTCAAGCTTCAAAAGGCGCTGAAGCCGTTGTTTGACCTCCGAAAATGCCCGGCGGGAAGCAGATACCAACTGGCACTGGACGGCCAGGGCAGGGTTGCCGAATTTATCTACCAGCCAAATGAAATAGACCTCTACTCCGTTCACTTATCTCCCCAGGGCAGCCTGGAAGCGGCCAAGGAGAAAAACCAGACCAGAGTGGTGAAGATAGAGGGGGAGATTAACAGTTCACTCTACGAGGCAGTCTTGGAGTTGGGACATTCAGCCGAGGTGGCAATGCAGTTGGCCGATATCTTCGCATGGCAGATCGACTTTCTCACCGAACCTCGCCAAGGCGACAGATTCAAACTGGTAGTGGAGGAGGAGTACAGAGGCGATGCCAAACGGCCTAAACGGATATTGGCTGCTCAATACGATGGGAAATTGACGGGGGAGCACACCGCCATCTTCTTCTGCGACCCTTCTGGACATTGTGATTACTACACCCTTGAGGGGAAGTCTTTGCGAAAGGCCTTTCTGCGGGCTCCACTTAAATACCGACGCATCAGCTCCCACTTCTCCTATCGGCGACTGCACCCCATTCTGCGGATATGGCGCCCCCATCTGGGCATTGACTACGCCGCCCCTATAGGTACACCTGTGTCTGCAATCGGTGACGGAGTGGTAATCAAGAAGGGATGGAACCGCGACGGCGGAAGGTTTCTTAAACTTCGCCATCCCAACGGCTACACCAGCACATACTGCCATCTCTCCCGCTTTGCAAAGGGAATTAAACCTGGGGTAAAGGTCCGACAGGGAGAGGTTATCGCCTATGTGGGCTCCACTGGCCTGTCTACCGGACCCCATCTCTATTTCGCCATAAGCAGGAACGGGAAAAAGATAAATTTCTTAAAGATGAAACTACCCTCCGCCTCATCGGTACACCCTAAATATCTCAGCCAGTTCAGCCGGATAAAAGAAGAGCGCCTGGCAATGCTCAACTCCCCAGCAGATTCTGACTATGTAGTGCTTCAGCCTGGGGAAGAGATTTCTCAGCAGTGAAAAATTGGAGCTGAACCCTCTCATTTTGCCTGGAACTCGGGACTTGGAGTTTAGGCCTCATAGAAATAGAGAATTGCTACCTCAGAGAGAGACCCTGAAAAGCGATCTCACAAATTGGTACGTGCATTGACTGACGCAAAACCGCAGAAAACTATCATCCCAGATTCGGAAAACTTATGAAAACCAAGAAAGGCATATCGTCACTAAAGGCACTCCGAATAAATGGCCAGTTTTGTTCCGTACAAACTTTCGTCCCTATCGGGACAGATAAGAAGCGATGTATCGGAGGTGGGGGGAGGTTGCGCTTTCCGTCAGCGGCCAACAGAACCAAAGCCGCCCTCTGCTGCCTGCAGGGCTTATAGGCACAGCGATTGGACCCTACTTCTTCGCTACGCCTACGGAAAGCGCGCTTCTTTTGGTCCCTTTTCTTGTAAAGAAAAGTAAAATGGAGTTGTTGCCAGTGCTGCGGGCTCACTTCAGATATCTATTTCTGTGGGAGGGCTCTTCAGAGCCAGATTCCATCGGCGCCTGGAGACGCCTTCTGCAACCTGTTTTTCAAGGTGGAGTAGAGCACGTTTTCTGCGAAATTGCCGTTTTTCAGCAGAATCTATACAAGAGATAGAAAAACCTTCAGAGGAGTTTTCCACGAATCTCGGTGCATAACTGGTTGTTGTCTGTTTTTGTCCGCCTGCATCAACACTTGCATCTGTCTACATAAACGGTTGGGAGGTGTCCTACGGTGATCTGGAATAAGCAGATGGAGTGCCTGCCGCGCAAGCAGTTGGAGCAGATTCAGATTGAGCGGCTTCAATCCACCCTAAATCGGGCCTATAAGAATGTCCCCTTCTACCAGCAAATTTTTGAACAAAACAGAATCATCCCCGAGAAGATCAGATCTGTTGCCGACCTGGCGCATATTCCCTTCACCACTAAGGAGAATTTGAGGGATAACTACCCCTATGGGATGTTTGCCGTGCCTCTGCGGGACATCGTCCGTATTCACGCCTCTTCAGGTACAACTGGCATGCCAATCGTGGTGGGCTATTCGGCTAATGATATGAGACACTGGGCTGAGGTAGTAGCTCGAATTATGACCGCTGGGGGGGTAAGCAAGGAGGATATAGTTCAGATAGCCTTCAATTACGGGCTCTTCACTGGTGGATTTGGCCTGCACCACGGTGCGGAAACTATGGGAGCCACAGTGATCCCTGCATCTTCAGGCAACAGCCGCCGCCAGATTATGATTATGAAGGACTACCGCACCACAGCCTTGGTGTGCACGCCCAGCTATGCCCTCTATCTGGCAGAGGTGATGGGAGAGATGGAGATAACTAAGGGGCAACTTGCTCTGAGGGTAGGACTTTTCGGGGGGGAGCCCTGGTCGGAGAGTATGAGAGAGGAGATAGAACGGAAACTCGGCCTCAGCGCCACTGATAACTACGGCCTCAGCGAGATTATGGGACCCGGAGTAGCAGGAGAGTGCCAGGAGAAAGACGGCCTTCACATCGCCGAGGACCATTTCATAGCCGAGATAATCGACCCTGACACTGGCCAGGTCCTGCCCTATGGAGAACAGGGGGAATTGGTACTTACCACCCTCACCAAAGAGGCATTGCCGATGATAAGATACCGTACCCACGACATCACCCGCCTCAACCCCGAGCCCTGCCGGTGTGGGAGGACCCACGTCAGAATGGAGCGCGTTCGAGACCGAACTGACGATATGCTTATTGTGCGGGGAGTGAATGTCTACCCCTCCCAGGTGGAGAGCGTGCTGACCGAGATCGAAGGCACCAGCCCCCATTACCAGATCATTGTCGACCGCAAAGGCGCTCTGGACGAATTGGAAATATTGGTAGAGGTGAAAGAGGGCTTCTTCTTCGATGAGATGAAGAGGCTGCGCTCGTTTAAAGAGAAGGTGGAAGAAAAGATGGAAAGCGCCCTGGGTATCTCCGCCAGGATAAAGTTGGTGGAACCAAAGACACTTGAGAGAACCCAAGGCAAAACCCAAAGGGTAGTAGATAGGAGAAAACAGAGATGAAGGGCATAGAGGAGAGATTTGCCAGGCGGGTCTTGGGGATGAAAGGCTCTGAGATCCGGCGGCTGTTCAAAATGTCTATGAAACCAGGGGTAATCTCCTTTGCTGGGGGTCTGCCTGATCCCCAGTCGTTCCCTTCAGAGGAGGCAGCCGAGGTTCTCCACAGTCTGCTTCGCCAAGATGGCAAGACCCTTCTCCAATACGGCTCTGCTCGAGGAGACACAAGGCTCATCCAGATAATACAGAAAAGGATGCACCAGAGGGGGATAGAGACAGAACCGGAGGAGATTCTGATAACTGCTGGGGCACAACAGGCTATGGATCTCTGCGCCAGAGTCCTTGTAGACCCTGGAGATACTGTCCTGGTGGAATCTCCCAGCTTTATCGGCGCCTTAGGGGCCTTCCGGAACTACCAAGCTCGGTTGGCCGGCCTGCCTATGGAGCAGTCAGGCGTAAGATTGGAAAGCTTGATAAAGGTGCTAAAAAATCTTCAGGCAGAGGCAGCCTCTCCAAAGTACCTCTACACCATTCCCAATTTTCACAACCCCACCGGTGCCATTATGTCCCAAGAAAAACGGCGCAAGCTTCTGAAAATAGCCGATGAGTTTGACTTTCTCATCTTAGAGGACGATGCCTACGGCGATCTCTGGTTCGAGCTAGGCCAGCAGGAGATTCTGCCTATTAAATCCTTGGACAAGCAGCAGAGAGTCATCTACGCTGGCTCTTTCTCCAAGATCATCTCTCCTGGGATTCGCCTGGGATGGGCAGCCGGCCCCAAAGAGTTGATCGAGAAGTTCGAGATCGCCCGCCAGGTGGTTGATGTGTGCCCCAACCCACTGATTCAGGCCCTGGTTGTAAGATTGGCCGAAGATGGTTATCTGAACCAGCATATCGGTGAGCTGCGGGAGACTTACCGCCTACGCCGAGACGCTATGCTGGCTGCCTTAGAAACATATATGCCTGAAGGCGTCTGCTGGACGGCTCCCAAAGGGGGATTCTACATCTGGGTG
The DNA here is from genome assembly GCA_002049985.1 of Candidatus Latescibacteria bacterium 4484_181. Lineage (GTDB taxonomy): Bacteria > Latescibacterota > MVCY01 > MVCY01 > MVCY01 > MVCY01. Next base: position 372 of record MVCY01000023.1, on the reverse strand, counting down.
ACCCTGCCAGAGAAGTTAGACGCCTCGGAGCTTTTCCCTAAGGCGGTGGAGAAAAATGTGGCCTATGTGATCGGACAGCCCTTTTATCCAGATGAAAGCATAAAAAATACGCTCAGACTCTCATTCTCCCACGAGCCCGAAGATATGATCGAAGAGGGGATAAGAAGACTGGGAGAAGCTGTGAAAGAGGCACTGACAGAAGATTAGCTGGAAAGCCGTCGACGGCAACTTCCAGAGATTCCCTGCGGATGAAACCTCGTTTCGCATTTCAAAATGAAAAATGGAGGGAGCAAAATCAAATTCTTTCTGTTTAAGAAGTTGTTACAGCGATATCTTCCATTTCGGGTAGAATGCGTTCAAAAACTTGACCTA
>MVCY01000096.1 GCA_002049985.1 Candidatus Latescibacteria bacterium 4484_181 | reverse complement strand
ACGGACTAAATATTAATCAGCTATGCCTGTAATCGTAAGGATGTTTGTGAAAGTTTAACCCAGATTCGGAAAACTTATGAAAAATAAGAAAGAGATATCGTCATCAAGGGGATTTCAAGCAAACGGCCAGTCTTATCTGATACAAACATTTTGTCCATATCGGGACAGACAACAGGGGGTGTATCAGAAAGCATTTTTAACCGCAAAGTTCGCCAAGAAGTCACAAAGACCGCAAAGGGGTAATTATGTATTTATAAAGACGTTGCCTGTCTTGTGCCATCGTTGCCTTCTTTGCTGTTATCTTAGACAACTGACTTTTGATACATCCACCAGATGTGGTTTTATACTTATGGAGTCGAGCCCAGGCTTCATTTTACACGGGTGCAGATTCTGTCGGAAAAAATGGAGTTACTGGCAGTGCTATGGGCTCACTTCAGGTATCCATTTCTGTGGGAGGGCTCTCCAGAGCCGGATTCCATCGGCGTCTGGAGACGCCTCCTACAATCTGTTTTCAAGGTAAAATAGAGCACTCTTTCTGTGAGATTGCTATTTTTCAGCAGAATCCACCCAAGAGATGAAAAATCCTCAGAGGAGTTTTTCCGAATCTGGGTTCAGTTATGACAGCTAAAAACAGTGGCAAGAAAAAACCCCTGCAGGTGGAAGGGCCTGCAGGGGTTTTTGGCGGGTTAGTATTCGCCGTATCCTCCTGGACCTCCTGGAGGTGTGGGTGGGGTCTTCTCCTTCTCGGGGATTTCGGTCACCAGAGCCTCGGTGGTGAGAAGCAGCGAGGCGATGCTGGCGGCGTTTTCCAGAGCACTCCTGACCACCTTGGTGGGGTCGATAACTCCGGCTGCCATCAGGTCTTCATATGTTTCAGTTTCGGCGTTGAATCCGAAGTTCCCCTTACCTTCTTTGACCTTCTGGACGACAACTGCGCTTTCAACGCCAGCATTTTGGCTGATCAGGCGAAGGGGCTCTTCTAAGGCACGCCGGACTATGTTGACACCGATCTTCTCGTCGCCTTCTGCCTCTACCTTATCCAATGCGGAGATCGACCTTAACAGGGCTACTCCGCCGCCTGGGACGATCCCCTCCTCTACAGCGGCTTTAGTGGCGTGCAGGGCGTCCTCTACCCGGGCCTTTTTCTCTTTCATCTCGGTCTCGGTGGCTGCCCCCACGTTGATGACAGCCACTCCTCCGGCCAGCTTTGCCAGACGCTCTTGCAGCTTCTCTCGGTCGTAGTCGGAGGTGGTTTCCTCTATCATCCGGCGAATTTGCTCTATCCGTCCTTTTATGTCCTCTGTTTTGCCTCCGCCCTCCACTATGGTGGTGTTGTCTTTGTCAATGGTGACTCTCTTGGCGGTACCGAGGTCGGAGACCATGGCATTCTCCAGCTTAAATCCAGCTTCCTCGGAGATGACCCTTCCGCCGGTGAGGATAGCGATATCTTCAAGCATTGCCTTTCTTCGGTCACCAAAGCCAGGAGCTTTGACCGCTGCGCACTTGAGAGTGCCGCGCAGCTTGTTCACCACCAGAGTGGCCAGGGCTTCGCCTTCTATATCTTCGGCTATGACCAGAAGTGGTTTACCCATCTGGGCAACCTTCTCCAGCAACGGCAGCAGGTCCTTCATAGCCGAGATCTTCTTGTCATGGATGAGAATCAGGGCGTCTTCAAGCACTGTCTCCATCGTGTCGGCATTGGTCACAAAGTAAGGGGACAGATAGCCGCGGTCAAACTGCATACCTTCCACCCATTCTAAGGTGGTTTCAGTCCCCTTGGCCTCCTCCACGGTGATCACTCCATCCTTACCTACCTTCTCCATCCCATCGGCTATGATTTCCCCGATGCTCTTATCATTGTTGGCGGATACTGTACCTACCTGAGCGATCTCGGTCTTGTCGGATACCTCCTTGCTCATCGTCCTTGGTTACGGTGGGAGAACCGAACTTCTTGTCTAAAACGACGGTTCGCCCCTTGGGGCCAAGTGTCACCTTAACTGCGTCGGCCAGGATATCCATTCCGTTTTTCAATTGCTCCCTGGCCTCCATATTAAATGCCAATTGTTTTGCCATCTCTTTTCTCCTCCTTTTACTTCTCGATAATAGCCAGAATATCGCTCTCTGGCATGATCAGAAGATCTTCGCCATCAATTGTCACCTCTGTGCCGGCGTATTTGCCATAGAGGACAATGTAGCGGCTTGATCAACACACGGTCTGCTAAGGGTTTTACCTTCATTTGATTCACCTCCTCTGGTTACTTCTATGTCGATTTCCTTTTTTTAACTATGCCCTTTATTTCAGCACCTTAGCTCACCATCGAGAGGGAAAAGTAGAGATACATGATATACCACAATATGGTGATAATCAAGAGGTTTCAGCTTCAACTATTAGCACTCTGCCGGCAGGAGTGCTAAAATAAAAAACTCTTTCCCGGGATTCGCAAGTCTGCAAAATCCGGCTGTCGGGACAAGGGCGGCCAAAAGCTCAAATTTTCCGCGAGAATCTTTTATTTTCTTCTATTTTTTCTTTTTTCCAGACAGACACAGATAGAAAGGCTGCGTAGTATTAAGTAACTGGTGTGGCTTAGGACCCTAAAGCAAGATAGGGCCGGTTTTCAGACCGCCCCATAAGTTGCTGGACTTTTGAGAGGATGCCCATCGGCTCTATTTTCTGAGATAATTATGGGTTATTTGGATTCCCTTGAGCACCAGGTGTGGGTCCACAGTCTCTATCGTTTTGGACTCTGGGGAAATCAAATCTGCGAATCCTCCTGTACCAACAACTTTGGTTGAGCCCTCCATCTGTCTTTTTATCCTTCTCACCAGGCCGTCCACCAACTCCGCCGTTCCGCAGACAACGCCTGACCTAATGGCCTCCTCTGTGCTCCTGCCGATCAGCTCAGAAGGAGGTTGAAGCTCTATCTGTGGCAGTAGACTGGTCTTTTCAGCCAGGGCTTCGGCACAAATCCGCGGCCCGGGAGCGATAATCCCACCCAGGAACTCACCTCTGGCAGAGACAACATCTATGGTCACAGCCGTCCCGACATCAATCACAATCAGAGGTGCACCGTGGCTCTTGTAAGCAGCCAGTGCCGCCAGCAGTCTGTCAATTCCCACAGTCTCCGGCCTGCCATAGCAGATCTTCAACTCCGGGATATCCTGATAGCCAATGACCAGCGCTTCGGTACCCCAGAGAAGGCGAGATACCTTCTGTAAGGTTGAAGAGAGTTTCCGTACCACTGAGGCAATAGCCACCCGGCCGATACTCCGAGGAGCAATCCCATTTGTCTTCAATCGTTCAACTAGGAAGTCTCTATACTGCTCTGCACTTTTTCCGGGGTCCACAGGCAGGCAAAAATGGTGAACCAGGGTTCCTTCTGATGAAAATAGACCGGTAGATATACTGGAGTTTCCAATATCCACTGCAAGCAGCATCTCAGGCGGCCTCTTGTTTGGCCATCTCGGCCATAGCCTCAATGTAAGTGGTATCCACCAGGCCTTCTCTAAAGCTCGGATCTTTCATGATTTTCTGATGGAGGGGAATAGTGGTGGGCACACCTTCGATAATTAGCTCTTCTAGAACCCTTTGCATCCTGGTTATCGCTTCCTGGCGGGTTTCCCCGTGGGTGATCACCTTAGCCAGAAGAGAGTCGTAAAAGGGAGGGATACGGTAAGGGACATATAGGTGAGTGTCAATTCTGACTTCAGGGCCTCCAGGGATGTGCAGACCGGCAATGGTCCCGGGGCAGGGGGCGAAATCTTTCTCCGGGTCTTCGGCATTGATGCGGCATTCAATGGCATGGCCAGAGAGTTTTATCTGCTTCTGCTGCCATCTGATCTTCTCTCCTGCAGCAAGTTTAATCTGCTCCTTCACTAAGTCTATGCCGACTACCATCTCAGTCACCGGGTGTTCCACCTGGATTCGAGTGTTCATCTCCATAAAATAGAACTCACCATCTGGGGTGAGCAAGAATTCCACCGTGCCAGCGCTCTGGTAGCCGATCTCTTTTGCCCCTTTGATGGCTGCTTCTCCCATCTTCTGGCGAAGTTCTTCATCGACGGCCGGCGAAGGCGACTCTTCGACAAGCTTCTGGTGTCTTCTCTGGATAGAACAGTCCCTTTCCCCCAGGTGCACCACACTACCGAACTGGTCTGCCAATATCTGAATTTCCACGTGGCGAGGCTTTTCGATGAAGCGCTCGATATAGAGGGCAGGATTGCCAAAGTTGGCTTGGGCCTCTGCCTGGGCCATCCGGAAGGCATCTTCCAGCTCTCTGTCTTGCTTGACCAGGCGTATCCCCTTGCCTCCTCCGCCAGCGGCAGCCTTCAAAAGCAGTGGATAGCCTACCTCTTCAGCCACTTCTCTGGCTGTTTTGATGTCTTCGACCACATCCTCGCTTCCAGGGATGCAGACATCCTCGTCAGCAAACCTCACGTGCAGAGAATTGGCGTCGGCTTCCGAATGCACAGCCACTGTGGCTATCCCTAACTCCTTACAGGCCCTGATGACCCGCAGGGCAATCTCACCTCGATTGGCAATCAATATTTTCTCAAACATCACTGAAAGCGATTTAGTTGCAACAAGCGCTAATAGCCGACCTTACGACAAAAACATAGCGGATAAATCGGTGCTCTGTTCCCGATGGGGACTGCTAAAATGCGGATGCAGGGTTACCCTTGCCCCAACCGCATAAAACTTGTCTTCATGGCAAGCTTAAAATAGACAGCAAATCGTGCTCTGTGCCTGACCCAATCTATTGGGCCCTCTTTCTGTAGGGCGGATAATCTATCGCCTCCTTGTCTATGGGGTCTGTTTTTTCTACCATTCCTCGGTTCTCAGAGCTGTTTTAGTCAGGTTTTACCAGGAACAACGTTTGGCCGTATTCTACGGGAGCGGCATTGTCGACCGGGATATCTACTATCGTACCTTCTATATCGGATTCGATCTCATTCATAATCTTCATAGCCTCGATGATACATACTACCTGTCCTACAGCAACCCGGTCGCCCTTTTCTACATAGGCGGCAGCGTCAGGGGCAGGTGCCCGGTAGAAAGTGCCCACCATAGGAGACTTAATCTCATGAAGTTGGCCTCCGACGGTCTCGCTCTGTTGCTCTTTCTGCTGTTCTTTGGAGGGCAAAATGATGGTCTGATTTCCCTGCTCGGAACCCCGGGAGGAGACAGGAGGATTCACAGAAGAGGGATACTTGCAGATTCTCACCTTTCTGCCCCACCGAGAGACCTCCAGCTCACTGATGTTGCTCTCCTCCAGGGGAGTTCTATGCCCACAGGTCTGTTTTCATAAGTGAGGACTGACGTTGTCTCTCCCTCTTTCAGAAATTCTCGAGCCTCGCCCACCTGTTCCATAGGTATGGGGAGCTGGTCGTAGGTTTCGGTGTCCATAAAGTAATAGATCTCGCCTGAGTTGTAAAGATATTGCATCTGTCTTCTCTCTAAGCGCACTTCCTCTATCCGCTCTCCTGCTCGGAACGTCCTATCAAGTACTGCCTTTGTCTTCACATTCTTGAGTTTGGTGCGCACAAATGCACCGCCTTTGCCAGGTTTGACATGTTGAAATTCCACGATGCTGAACAGTTGTCCTTCAAGTTTAATGACCATTCCGTTTCTGAAATCTGCAGTTGTAGCCATCTGCTAGCCTCCATCATGGTCTCTTGGT
>MVCY01000095.1 GCA_002049985.1 Candidatus Latescibacteria bacterium 4484_181 | reverse complement strand
GCCCTCGTTGCCTTCTTTGCTGTTATCCTAGATAATTGACTTTTGATACATCCCCCAGATGTGGTTTTATACTTATGGAGCGGAGCCCTGGCTTTATTTTACACAGGTGCAGATTCTGTCGGAAAAATGGAGTTTGTGGCAGTGCTATGGGCTCACTTCAGATACCCATTTCTGTGGGAGGGCTCTCCAGAACCCGATCCCATCGGCGTCTGGAGACGCCTCCTACAATCTGTTTTCAAGGTAAAATAGAGCACTCTTTCTGTGAGATTGCCATTTTTCAGCAGAATCCACCAAAGAGATGAAAAATCTTCAGAGGAGTTTTTTCCGAATCCGGGATGAACACTCCCTGTTTGCCGTCGCTTAACTCGGCAAAACAGACCTGGGGAGTGGTCATAGGTTGGGGTTCCACCCAGTCCCGACACTCTGGCAGTTTGATAGGATGCTCTATCACGCCGAAGATGCTTTCAGCATGGGAGACATCGGTCTGGATGTGGATGGAAAACAACACTCGGACACGTTGGTCCCTTACCGTTGGTTTGGGTTTCGCTTCGGGATTTCTTATCTTGCTCATCCTCCCCAATATATCCGCTGGGTTTGCACTGTCAAGAGAAAAATGGCTGTGGGGAAGGGGGCGAAGGGAGGATCGGGATTGACAAAAATGCTATGGATGACTATATTTATCTCTTCGAAGCAGCGAATGAGGACGATAGGACTTGGATACAGAATATTTCAAAAGGGAGGGAAAGATGTTGGAGCAGTTAAAAGAGGAAGTTTGGCGGATGAATTTGGAGCTACCGAAGCAAAGGTTGGTGACCATGACCAGTGGGAATGTGAGCGGTCGAGATCCGGAAACCGGATATGTGGTGATTAAACCCAGTGGGATGAGATTTGAGGAGATGAGGCCAACCGATATGGTAGTGACCGATTCGCAGGGCAAGGTGGTTGAGGGTGACCTTAAACCTTCCGTTGACCTGGGCAACCACCTTTACATCTATAGGCACCGACCTGATATCAATGGCGTTGTTCACACCCATTCCAACTATGCTACCAGTTTTGCAGCCTTAGGGCAGCCCATTCGCCCCTATCTGACGGCGATAGCCGATGAGTTTGGGGGAGAGATTCCCTGCACAGATTATGCTGACAATCAAGGCGACAACATTGGGCAGGCGATCGTGGCAGCGATGACCAGAGCTCCAGCAGTGCTGCTGAAAAACCACGGCGTCTTCACCTTCGGCCCCTCACCGACTGCTGCCCTGAAGGCGGCGGTGATGGTAGAGGATGTAGCCAAAACTGTACATCTGGCGCTGCTTCGGGGGAACCCAAAGGAGTTGCCACCAAAAGAGATTGAAAAATGGTGGGACAGATACCATGGCAGATACGGACAGCGGCGAAGACCGTCCCCGTGAACAGTCCCGCTACACCGAATGCTTCATCTTTTGGTTGATTGGTGAGAATTCCCTTGACAAAACGAAGAGTCAAACTTATTTTTATTAGTATCTTTCAGGACTTCATTTCACAGGATCTTCGCCTTAACCATATAATTAAAGGGATACAGGGAAATGGCAGTGGATGTTCAGAAAGAATATGAGCAGGCTGGCTTGGCTAAGAAAGTAGTAGCGGTGATCCCAGCAGGAGGTTCTGGATTCCGCTCTACTCCAATGTGGACCAGATTCGACGCCTTCTTGGATACGATCGCCAAACCGGCAATGCGCGATCTGTTCTGGAGACGACCCTACTTGGATATTATCTTCGATTATCTTATTGAGGGTGGTGTGGTTGAGAAGGTTTTGCTTTCAGTGGGAGAAAAGCCTAAGAGGAGCAAGGAGGCTTGTGTTTCTGACAGGGATAAGATTGTCTACCAGGCCTATGTGGATATGAAACGGTTGGTAGACAGAAGGGGCGGAGCTGTGGAGATCTTCTTCGATAACCCTGGGGGAGATAGAGGAACAGGAGCAACAGCGGTGGCCGAAGAGGGCAAAGAAATACTTAGAGAAAACTCACAGATCGAATACATCTTGGTCTGTTTTGGTGATGTACCCACAATTCCCACTGAGGAGTTTAAGAAAGTTGTGCTGGAACATATAAAAAGCAGAAGGAAATTCACTCTGATTTCGGCCATCGCCGGTGACCCTTTCAATTATGGAAGATGGAGAGAGTGTCTCGAGCACGGGAGGATTAGCTTGACCAAAGAGCAGATTGAACAGCGCCGTCTGCGACTTGGCGATGACAAGCTGATCGTTTGGGACCCCAGGACAGACGAATTCTTCGATGTAAAGGAGCAAGGGGATATCGGCAGAACCGAGAAGGAGAGAGAAGAAATAGGCGCCCTGGAGGTTAGGGGCATAGAGTACCCAGTCTCTACGGATTATCTGCACGCAATAGTAGAGAGAAACACCGGCCTGGTGGTTATGAACAAAGAGATTATGCTCAAAACTATCAGAGACTTAGATGCCTCTAACTATGGCAGGGTGATCGAGGACCAAAAGGGCAGAGAGATAGCCGTGTTTCCTAATGAGAAGCTTCAAAAGATGAACCCGGGGGAGAACATAGTCCTGGGTGGAAGGAAATTCTCACGGGAAGAGCTTCAACGGGTCACTAAATGCAGAAAACTATGGGAGACAGAGGAGAAACTTTATGTCCTTGAACGCCACCCCAACGGCGAATACTATCTTCCAGAGATAGCCAAGGAGGTGAAAGCAAAAGGTGATCCGGTGAATCTCGCTATGCTGTTTGGGGGTATAGGCGAAGGATACGATTTCCGAACCGACACCAGAGTGGGTGCGGTTTTTGAAAATGAGATCTTCACCCGCAAGCTGCAACGGAGGGGGGTGAATGTTTCTCCTGGCACCAGATTTTGGGTGGGTGGAGGATTTGACATAGCCAATATCGAGCCAGGGGTGAGTTTCGAAGGAGAAATTTGCCTCCAGGGGGATATAAGGATTAAAGCGGGAGCGTCGCTTAAAAATGCCGAAGTTTATAACTACTTTTTCTATCCATTTGACCCTCCCGATAGAAAACGGCGGGTGCGGGAAAATCGTCGAGGATTAGACTATTTAGTGATAGGTGAAAATTCAAACTTGGAAGATACAGTGGTAGTTAACGGAAATATCGGCTCCAGTGCTTCTCTCAGTTATGCTTCTGTGATGGGAGTGGATGTGGAAGAAGGTGAGAAAGTCCACGGAGTTGTAGTGAGGATTGCCCCTGACGGAAGTGTGATTAGAATCCCTCGGCCTCGTAGATACGTTCCTCCAGTTCCCTCGGGTGTGGAGCTGTTAGACCTGGACGGAGAGGGAAAAATGCTGGAGCATGTGTATGCGGTCACTATAAGGCCAGGAAGTGAGATATTCACCAGCAGAAGGATAAAGGCATTTTTGACGGCACTGCTGGAGGCAGTGGCCCAATTCGGTGGAGCCAAGAGCTTCTGCAAGAGATATATAAACGAACTGAAGCAACAGAGACCCGGTGCCCTGCCTGGATTCCAGGATTTTGCAGATCTGGGCGGAAAGGTTGTCCTGGCTGGGGATATCTATGTCGATGGCTGGACGCAGATACATAATTCGGTAATCCAGAACAGCCGGGTGGGACGCAACGCCCGCATAGCCGACTCCTTGGTTAAGGAAAGTGTTGTAGAGAGCAGTCCCAAGGCAATAAGCATTGTTGACAGCGCCGTTCTCATAAGAGAGAAACTTGGCCCCGGAAGCGTAGTGGACTTTTCCTGCCTTGAGGCGGGAACAGTGCAAGAGGCAAAGCAGATTTTTCCCCAGGTCCGAGAGGCAGATCTATTGACCGCCTGTGTAACCAGTGGCGACAGTATTGTAGCGATAAAAGGCACTGGTGATGATGAACTGCTGGAGTATCTTCAGAGATACAGCCCCGAGGTGTGGAGTGGCTTGATGGAACTGAAAGGGCGAGGAAATCTATTAGTAGATTTAGACGCAGAACGAATTCAACTGGATGGGAAAGATGTAGAGAGCAAGAAGGCCCAGTGGCTTATTGAGGCGATCAAAGTCATTAATAAGTTTCCAGAAAAGAGAGCCAGATTTGTTACTGACAATGTGGCGGTGATCTTGGGCGCTGGCGACGGGGTGAGGATGCGTTCAGCGGATATGCCAAAAGTTACTTATCTGCTTGGATCAAAACCAGCCATCAACAGGGCAATAGAGGTCTATAGAAGGTGTGGCTTCCGACAGCAGGTTGTTGTGGTGGGACGACTGGGGGAAGAGGTGGTGGAACAAGTGGCCCGAGAGTATAAAGATATAGTTTTCACATACCAGCCCAAGCGGTTGGGGACAGGACATGCTGCCAAACAAGCCGCCTATATTTTGAAAAAGAAAGACTACCGTGGCCACATAATGGTTGTGGCAGGGGATAAGGTTATAGCTCCGGAGGCCATAAAGAGATTTGTAGAGGAGTATAGACGGAGCAATGCCGACGCCGCTGTGCTCGTTGCCTCCAAGACCAGATGGCCCAACGCCGGTAGAGTTGTGTATAAGTCGGATGGGACCTTGGACAGCATTGTGGAGAAGAGCGATATTACCAAAAAGATGCTGCTTTGTGAGTTGTTGAAGGAGAAACGAATGGACGGGAACTTCTCCAATCAAGAGATGCTGGAGATGATGAAGATTTGGTCTTTACTGTCAGAGAGAGAGATGGGAGAATCACTCAGCTTACAGCAGAAGAGCTTGAACAGAGAACTTTTCAGGTCAACACCTCGGTCTATCTTTTTACCGCTGACGCATACTACTATGCCTTGCCAAGACTCTCCAGCAACAATGCCCAGCAAGAAGAGTATTTGACCGATGCCGTCTCCATTTTGAGTAATGCAGTGGATTGCTCGGGAAACCACCTGTTTAAGGTGATAGCGGTGGAGGTTGAAGATGCGGATCAAGTACTGGCTTTTAACACCCCGGAGGAGCTTTTGGCCACCAAAGAAAGTCTGCAGTCTCGGGTGCGCAAGATCCTCAACCAACGGGGTGTGACCCAGATGGGCGATTTCGAAAACTCCTGGATTGATGATGTGGACTCCGTCTGGAAAATTGGTCATGGCACTGTTATCCTTGGTACCGTCTTTATCGACCTGGGTCCCAACCCCAGGATGAAGATTGGCAGAAACTGTCATATCTTAGGTGAGGTGAGGATAGTTCACAGCGCCTTAGGGGAAGACTGCACCGTGGAGAACTCCAGGCTGGAAAATGTGGTGGCCGGTGACAACGTAGTGATCAGGAATTCCATTCTTACTGCTGACCGGTTGACGGTTATTCCTCCAGGAGTTGAGGTACTTCACGGAGATCTCTCTGGGCTGAAGAGCATAAGGGCACAGCAACGCCAGGTATTGAGAGAGCTACGAGCTATGTATGCAGAGGCATTCCGAAAGGGCCAGATCGAGACAGATGCCGATTATTATACCCAGGGTGTCGATGAAACCAACGTTTACGTGGATTCGGACATCTTAGGAAAGATAGTCTCTTCCGCTACGAAACTCCAACCTGGAGATATTTTGACAGACCGATAAAAAGCTCTCTGGACTTTTCATAGGCGGAAACCTGTTGGCTCGATAGATACGTTAAGCAGGGAATATAAGATCAAATTTTCTCCTCATGCGAGGAGAAGAGCAAAATGGTATGATATCCCAGACGCGACAGTCGAAAAGATTCTCGAAGAAAAGGAATTAGTTCGAGGCAATCAAGAGATTGTACAAGATGTTCAAGGCCTCAAGTATCGATGAAAGATTGTCCTTTCGGTAGAAGGCTATTTAGTGACTCTAATAATGGATTACCCTTTAAGGAGAGGGAGAAAAAATGGAAGTATACTACGACGATGAAGTAGATGCCCTGTATCTAAGATTAGCTAATGAACCGGCAGAAGGGGTTATAGAAATTACCGACCGTGTCGATTTGAAAAAGAATTGGTAATTCGAAAGAACTGTTAACAAACTGTCGCAGCCGACGGAGTAAGGGCATCGCTGAATTCTATCGTTGTACACCACAAATACCATAAAAACCTCAAATGAGATATTCGAAAAGAAAAGCATGCCATTGTTGGTGGATCGGCACTTAGTCCTTTCCTTCAGTCATTTAATAACTAACTGAACAATTCCATTGAAGGAAAGGAGATTACACTATGGAAACAGTATTACTGAAAGTAGTGTGGATATTGCTCATCGGTGCGGTTTGTGGCTTTTTAGCAACCTGGCTTGGCATAGGTGGATGTTTCCTGAGGATACCAATGATGATGGCACTCCTGGGCTTGACCATCAAATCGGCTTACGCGGTGAATATGGCAGTTATAGCGATTGCCACAATACCTGGTGTAATTACGCATTACAAAATGAGGCACGTGTACAGTAAAGGTTTTCTCGTAGCTGCTATTGGATCTGCGATTGGTGTGATAATTGGCACGCAGATCGCGATGTATGTTCCGAGTGCGACCCTCAAAGTGATCTTCGGTGTCGCATGTATTCTCATCGGTATTTACACATCGTACTGTGCCATAAAGAGCAAAGCCAAGACATCTGCAAGGGTAACGGTGGATCAGGTGGAGAAGTTGGAGCATGGCCTGAAACTCGGGGTATTGATGTTTTTGGCTGGAGTAGCCACTGGTCTTTGCGGATTTGGTGGGGGCATTTATTACATGCCCATCTACAATGCGCTCTCCTACCCAATGCACATAGCCATCGGCACATCTTCCACGCAGATGATACCTGTTGCCGGAATCGGGGCAGCTAACCTGTCGATACACGGATTTCAAAACTGGTTCTATCTCGTAACAATCGGCCTGGTGACATTAGTCTCCTCGTGGTTGGGTGCACGAACTACAAAAGCGATGAAGGCATGGGTTTTAAGGATAATATTTGGAGTTGTCATTTTGCTCGTTGGGCTATCTGTAGCTATTGGTGTAATCTAGATGAGGCTTGCGAATAAGAACCGAATGAACTGGGATGGTAAAAGCTGCGCTGCTTCGCTATGCAGCTTTTACCATCCGGTTGGCTCAGCGCGGTGAGCACCTGGATGGTTGGAAATGAGCAGCGGCCTTGGCAGCAGTGGGGCACTGCCGCGGGGGTAGATATGAGCATCTACCCTGGAGCTATTCGACCCAAGGAGTTTCGGCAAGGCGAGAATCTCGTTCAGGCCGTTATCCCTACCGGTGGAAAGTGGTACACAGGAATAAAACCTGTAGATCCAGATTTCAAGGAGG
>MVCY01000022.1 GCA_002049985.1 Candidatus Latescibacteria bacterium 4484_181 | reverse complement strand
TGGAGCACCTTTCTGAATGGGGGATGATGCAATTTGAGGACAGCAGTGACGACCAGAACTGTATCCTGGAGTACTGCGAGCTGACAAACGGCAGTGGGGTGAGAATCGACTCCGCCTCCCCCACAATCTCCTGGTGCAAGATAATAGGGACAGGAGGAGGATATGGGATCGAAGTGAGTGGCAGTGCGGAGACAAAGCCACTAATTACCCACACTCAGATTGATAACTGGGTAGTGGGTATCAGGATATCGAAATCGTCGCCCCTGATTGATTATTGTCTCCTTGGAATGGGAAATGGTGTGGCAATCTCCTTTCATGGACCCGAAGGTAATCCCCGCGTGAGGTTCAGCGATATCTACAGCATTGCCGGCGGCGAAGATGCCGTTCTAGACGCCAGGCAGAATTTCTGGGGAACCGAAGCCCTGGAGCAGATAGAAAGGAACGAAGGGCAACTCGGGAAGAAAATAGTCGACTGCAGTGACCCGCTCGTCACGCCCCACTGGGACATAAACTGGGCAACAGGGGAAGCTGTGTGGGTCGAAGTAGAATCTGAATCCTGGGGGGAAGTAAAATCTAAATTTGAGTGATACTGTAACCGGAAAGGAGACAGTGATGGTAAGAAGAAATCTATTAACCATTGCATCGGCAGTTTTGCTTATCATTTTGGCCACGACTGGCGCCGATGCTGGAAGAGTTCTCCTGATCTGCAATAAGGACCTTTGGAACCAGAGTAACTGCCAGACAGGTATCTCTATCTATGCGAACAATCTGGTGGACGATGGATACACCATTGTCGAGAACAGCAATCACTATGGCACTATTCCCAATTTTTCAAGCTCTGGCAATGTACTTTTGGTTGCGAAGCATGATGAATCAGGAGGTTACTTGAACAACCCTACAGACTTGAGAGGCTACATCAAAGCCCGGTACGATGAGTCAGGGAGTCTGGTGGGTTGTGTGCTGGTCGGGGATGTGGCCATTCCCTACTGGGAGTATAAGGATAACGAAGGTACCTGGCACTGGTATCCCCTCGACATCGCCTATATGGATATGGATGGCACCTGGACCGATTCGGATAACAACGGTAAGTTCGACTCCCGGTCGGGGGACTACCAAAATTCAGAGATCTGGGTGGGACGGATAACCGCAAGCCGACTGGTGAAGACCAATGCCACCGATACGGCCCACCCCTACTGGTATGGGGGCAGCAAGTTGGCCACCGAGGCCAAGATCGTCCGCAACTACTTTGAGCGGAACGACGCCTATCGCGAGGGCACACTCACCAGACCCCACAAGGCCCTGATCTACAACGATGACGAGCAGATTTGCGATGGAACAAACGGGGTGGACTATCTCTACTCCAACTACCTGATTGTGGGCAATGCCGAGGGGACTGAAGATAATACCACCACGGCGGCTGACTATGCCAACCGGCTGGGCCAGGACTATGAATGGGTCCACAACCACTCTCATGGAGAGCCGACGCATACCTGCTTCCATACCCCAGGGGATGGCGGAGGATGGGGTGGTGGTAGTCTGGTGGGCTGGATCAATGTTTCGGCGCCAACCCCCAAGTATAGCATCGCCGGTGACTCCCCGGATGTCCAGCCCAAGCCGCTGTTCTACTTCGCCGACAACTGCCATACCGCAAGGTATGACAAAGACAACTATCTGGGTGGCTGCTATCTGTTCCATCCCACGGTGACTGACAGATATGGGCTGGTGACCATAGGGCATGCTAAAAAGAGCTACGCAAGAGATGAAGTCCCTTTCTACGATAAGCTGTTTAAGAGAAAGACCATCGGTGAGGCCTTCATCGAGAGCAACAAGACAGGCTCTTATGCTGATCCCGGGTTGAGCATATTCAGCGATGGCATGACCATTCTGGGTGATCCCACGCTCCGGGTGGGGATGGGCCACTCAGTGGCAAGTTTCCAGGTGCCCAGCCAATATTCCACGATTCAGTCTGCCGTTGATGCCGCCTACAGCGCAGGAGGAGGTATCGTATATGTCTCCCCTGGGACGTACGAAGAACAGGTGACCATGAAGAACGGTGTCTGTCTGGTCGGCGTGAGCAGCGGTACTAAAACCATAAACGGTGGCTCAGGCTATGGTGCTGTGGCCGTAAGCTTCAACAATGTCACCAACTCCCGAGTGACCGGCTTCACCCTGTCGGGATTTGTGGCAATAGACTGCGACAACTATTCTACCCCCACATTGGACCACAATACGATAAATAACAACACATATGGTATTTTCTGCGGCTACTCCAGTCCGGCTATCCATTATAATACCTTTACGGATAACGAAACAGGCCTGTCGCTCCAGTACTCTTCTGACCCGGAGATGCGAAATGGGTATAATGTAATCACTCAGAACACGGGACTTCGGGGGATCTACTGTTATGATCTCTCGGAACCCAAGCTGGGCAAATATCAAGCTGCCCATCCCACAAGTCAGGGACGAAACGAGTTCCATGCCTCCGGTTCTGCCTACCACATATATGCCAGTTCAAATTGCGGGACGATCTGGGCTCAGAAAAACCTTTGGGATCCGGAAGATGCAACCAAAATATATCATGGGGGGAGCGATCCATAGTTTACATACCGACTTGGAGTGGGTCTGGAAAGATCGTTGCCGGTACCAACATTACCCAAGCCACAAGCGGATCCGATGAGAAGAGAGATCCCGTTGCCAGAGGTCGCAATCGTCGAGGTTATGAACTTGCAGAGGATGGCAGATATGACGAGGCATTGGCCTGCTTCAAATGGGTGATCGAAAACTATCCAGACACTCAGGATGCCCTGTTTGCACTGGATAACCTGGTGGAGACTTACTGGAGGGCGAAAAGAGGCAAGGAGGCCTTTGACTATCTGCAACTGGTGCTCAAGGCACACCCTAATTCAGAGCTGGGGGCATTGGCACAAGAGTTTACCATCAGGAACTATGTCACAGACGGCGACTATGAAGGAGCAATCCGGGTGGCACGCGACCTGTTAGAGAGGTTCCCCGGCAGAGAGCGGAACAAGTGGGTGGAGTATCAGATAGGATTGATCTATGAGCTGGCAGACGGCCCAACTCAGGCAAGGGCAGCTTTGTTTTAGCCATCCTATGGAGGTCTGATGGATTTTGACTAAAAATTGGGTAATCAGTTTGGAGTGCGAAAACCCAGTTTTCGCAGCGCAAACAAGGTTTGCGCACTCCGGGAGCAAAAAGGGAAGATAACCCTTGACATTCCCCTTAAGATGAATTAATGTAAGGCTAGCCAGAACACTCAGATGAAAATTAAAAGCATCGGTGAGTTCGGCCTTATCGAACGGATAAAGAGGTCTGTGACACTGGGCGACAGATCCGTTGTAATAGGCATCGGCGACGATGCAGCGGTGGTTGAGGATAGACCGGGCTTCTACCGTCTGATTACGTCGGATGCCTTTGTAGAGGGCGTCCATTTCGGAAACGAGTTTGCCACCCCTGGCAGATCGGGTGGAAGACAATGGCAGCCAACTTGAGCGATATCGCCGCAATGGGGGGAGAACCCAAGTGGAAAGCGGTCTGCCTGGCCCTCCCAGAAGCTACGTCGGTTGAGCACGTTGAGAACCTTTGTCGGGGGATGGATGCTGTCTCTTCCAGGTTCGGCTGCACTATTGTGGGAGGAGATACCAGCTTACCGCCCGATAGAACGGCGATCTCGATCACCGTGATCGGAGGTGTGGAGAAGGAGAGACTGACCCCACGCCGGGGTGCGAAAATAGTAGATGCTGTCTGCGTCACCGGAGATCCGGGGGCTCAGAGGCTGGCCTTGAACTGCTTAAAGAGAAAAGGCCAACCCAGGAGGATGTGGTCAGGCGGCATCTGGAGCCTGTCCCAAGGGTCAGGCAGTCAAGGGCGATGGCCCAGGTGGCCCGAATCCATGCGATGATAGATATCAGCGATGGGCTCTCCTCAGAGGTGAACCATATCTGTCAGGAAAGCAAAGTAGGCGCCAGGCTCCTTGCCACCCAGATCCCGATTCACCCAGGTGTCGAACAGGTCGCCCTCAGGCGGGGCAAATTACCACTTGACTATGCCCTCGGTGGACGCGAGGACTTTGAGCTGCTGTTCGCCTTAGTCCCAGAAGATGCGGACAGGGTAAGATCCCACCTGCTGAGCAGAACCGGGACACCGGTGTCGCTTATCGGAGAGGTCGTTGAGGCAGAAAGAGGGATCGTCATTGTTTGTAAGGATGGAGGCGAAACAAGGATGCCTGCTCTTGACTATCAACACTTCCTGGGTCAGAGTGGAGGCAATCTGGGATGACTCTCTCCTCAAGGCCGTCTCTGCTTCTGTGGCGGGGACGGCCTTTTTCTTCGGGGAACTCGGCAGCGACGAGCTTATGAAATTTGGTTCCATTTCCGACCAAAAGAGCAAAGGCATAGTAGTGTTACGCTCCTGCTGAACCCTGTAAGCCGCAGTCTGCTTAGCCCCTCTCCCTTGACCTTTCAGAAGAATGAGCGCGAACTTGCGATTTTTTACAACATATGGAAAAAAAAACACTTGACAAATCTTTCAGAAGGTGTTATATTCAACTCTGCTTTCAGAGGAGCAGGTAGTGTCAAAATTTTCTCCCTTTTCTGTGCTTAAATTATTGGAATGAGAATTAAATATTCTTACCTTCCCTAAAACAAACATAATTTTCAACAACTTAGGTACTGGTTTTCATTCTAATTTTTGACAGTACCCAGAGGGCAGGATATTATCTCTTCTTCTCGTTAAACCAGAAGCGTACTGGAGGTAGAATGAAGCAATGTGTACTTCCCCGAAGTCTCTATTTCTCCTTATATCAGTTTTGTTTGTAATATTGGACTGTTCAGAGGACAAAAATCTATTTGCACCCTGTAACTATTCTGATTTTTCAATCTATTTCCTAAAAGATTCTTCTATTAAGACAAGTCAGGTATTGGAACAAGACCTATCCAAAATCGAACTTCAAGATACACCTTGGTTATCTGAAAAAGATATTCATTTTTACGATTTCTCAACCCATTGTATTTATCTAAAAACAGACAAAAGCGATTTCTTTGAAAATTTTAAAGAATACTACCAGTTCCCCTCGTCGTGGGTTGAAAAGCCTTTCGTTGTGGTTGCAGGAGGTGAAAGATGTTATATTGGCTCTTTTAATAGTGGTTTATTGTCTACTGCTCCCGTTGTACCATACATGGATGAATTTGATATTGGGGGTTATCCTGAAGATGTTATGCATATCTCTAAAGCCTGGGGCAATAGTCAAGATACACGTAATGATGAGCGTGTTAAAAATTCTCTCATTGAGGCGAATCTATATCATGCAGGCTTAAGCTTAGAATTAAATTCTGTTGTTATTCTCGAAAATGCAGATACATCAACGGTTCAATATACATTTACAATTACAAATAATGATCAAGATAATCTTTATACAATTGATCCGGATTTAATGGGGAGTGAGCGGTTTCATTACTTCACAAATGGTGTGGCATTACGGAATGAAAGTACTCAAAATCTACTAGAATCACAATATAAAACAACGGTTAGTCCAGGTTTTTTGCAGCTTGAATGGTTTACCAAAATAGAGAGTAACCAATCCATTCAGAAAACAGTTACGCTAAAGGGTTACCCCAAAATACCAAAAGGAAACTATACTTGTGATTTTAGATTTCCAGGTCCACGTGTAAAAAGAGAGCAGCGGATGTTGACAGACGGAAGAATTTGGATGGGAGAAATTTTTTCAAATGAAATTAATATAATTGTGAACTAAAATATTAAATATTTTTGACATAGGGGGTACGAATTATGCGATTCATTAAAAATCTGGGTGTTGGCATAGCAGTAGTGATACTTCCTAACACGCCTATTATGGCCCGAGAAGATAGGGATGCTTATGATTTTCCCATTAAACCAGGGACGGCACAGTGGCAAGCGCTCACAACACATGCTCAAATCCTGGATGTTTTCCACAATGAAGAGCTTGTGCGAATGTTTTTGCGAAAACTTTTCCAAGAGAGGAGAGCTCAATGAAAATCTTTAACCCACATTCGGAAAAGAGCGATTTTGTTAAGTGATGAACGATCATTTTGGAAATTTTTAGCCGAGATTTATTCTCTTCAGGGAAAGGAATTTGACTTTTTAGGGCCGAAAGGTTCGAAAATGACGCCGGGAGCGTGGGACAACAAGGGTTGGACACTGAGGACGGACGTAGTTGTCCCTCACCCAAATTCCTTGTTCACGCTTAAGTTGTAGATAACCTCCAGTTCAGTCAGACCACATAGTAGGGCTTCCCTTCGGATAGACGTCGGAAGATATGTTCCATCAACGCTCGATAGCAGTAACCTACAGGATACTTGATGAACCATTGGAGTTTCTTCCGAACCACAAGCGCTGGCAGACAGAGCAGATTCATCCTCAACCAACGGATGCTCTTTGAACGAAATTCTGGAGGTAAGAGGAATCGCTTAAACCAGTTGAGGATATTGTAGGCCAGACACACCAACTGGACATAGAAGGCGTTGCCATGGAAGTTTAAGCTGGGCAGTTTGTCCAGGTTAAAACCCAGCTTCGATTCTTTGATATGCCCCTCTACGGTAGCCCTTTGGTTGTAAAAGCGCCAGCAGCTTTCGGCATCCAACTCTTCATAACCGATGTTGGTGACGTAGAACCGATAGGTTTCCAGATATTCCGGCTGTAAGGGCTCTCCCAAAAGGTCCCGCTGTTGGGGATCATGATCCGGATTGGGCTCCAGCTCTTTGACAATGATCAGGCGGCGGTAGCTGTTCCAGCTGCCGTAACGGTAGTCTATCTCGGTGATGAAGAACTGCTCCCTCTGGTCATCCTCGGCTGGAGAGGAGATGGGCTTAAAGTCCTTCAACCCCCGGGCCAGGGCCTTCAGCTCAGCGGTAGCCTTGGCAGCACAGATGTATTTGAGACCCTTGGCCTCCAGGTACTCAAAGATATCCTTGGAGAAGAAGCCCTTGTCTATCCGCACGAAGGTGGGCTTGTAATTGGAGGGGAGCACCGCTAAGACCGACTCAAAGAAGCCTTTGAAGTCCGTAGTGCAGTGGGTGTTGCCCGGCCGGAGCTCGGCCTTGATCCAGTCGCCGCCCTTGGCGATGAAGGCGGCAAGGATCTGAAAACAGGGCCGCCCCCTCTTATGAGGGTTGTAGCCTATCTCGGCCCCCTCCTGCTTACCGTAAACAGTGGCAGTGGTCAGGTCAAGATCTATTCCGATCTCAACGGTCTTCTCCGTCTGATTACAACGGGCAAGGCCCTTGTGGTTGACCCGCTCCAGGGCATCGACGTTCCCCTTGGTGGCGGCAGCCAGTCGTTTTCTGATGTTACCTTCCTCAGGCAGTTGCTCAACCCCCAGGGCACGGGCAAGCCCCCTGTCCCAGCGGAAGGAGTTCAAGTCGTAGAGGCGGGGAGCCCCTGCGAAGATACAGGCCAGGGTTGAGCCCAGGAGCTGGGCTGTCGAATAGGCGTAGCCCTGGTGTTGGAACACATCCTCAAGATCAGTATACAACCCGATCCTCTCGGTGAAGGCGATGGGGAGGAACATGCCCCCAAAGCCGGTCAGGTTCTTCTGGTTGAAATAGATCCTGGTGTTATAAGGGGTCAGTTTCTCCCTGTTGTCACAGGCCCTGATAGGGTTCATCCGCCTGAAGAGGTCCTGCTGGGTATTGACCCATCTGGTCTCTCGTCCTGAGAAAGGGGCTTTGTAGAAGCAGCTCTCTTGACCCCACTTCTGGGCGATCCTGGGCAGAAGATCGGCTTTAACTCGGTTCATAACTCCCTCCATAAGTTTATGGTTAATGTCCTAATAAATATAACACTTATGGAGGGAAAAAGAAACTAAAATATGCTCAAATTTGAAAGAATTATTACCCCGATGTAGTGGAAAGATTCCGGATTTAGGTTTAAATATAACCTTCTCTTTTTTATACTACTGTTCTTAATTACTCCTGCGTATTCAAGTGATATTGTCTGTAGTGAACCCCAAAAACTGGACACTTTTTCGGTTTTTTTAACCAAATTTGGTTAAATGATGGTAATATTCGGCCTCGAACTCTGCTGGGGTTAGATACCCCA
>MVCY01000021.1 GCA_002049985.1 Candidatus Latescibacteria bacterium 4484_181 | reverse complement strand
CCCAGCGAGGCTGCAGAAGGCACAATAAGAAGGATTTACGGCACCACTAAGACTCAAGAGTTCTTCTTTAAGGGACATTGAGTTGCAGAAATTATTAGAGATATCAACTCAAAAGGTTGCTTGGAGGAGAGATGGCTCATATAACAGAAAAAGAAGAATTAGCGCCAGAAATTAAACGTTTGGTACTGAGTGCACCCGAGGTTGCTAAGAAAATTAAGCCTGGACAATTCATCATCTTGCGTTGTGGAGAGAAAGGTGAGCGCTTTCCCCTCACTGTGGTCGAACAGGACGAGGAGAAAGGCACATTGACCATCATCTTCCAGGAGGTGGGCAGTTCGACTAAGAGACTGGGAAGTTTAGAGGACGGAGAAGAGGTCACTGATATCGTCGGTCCTCTGGGCAATCCCAGCGAAGTGAAGAATTTTGGCACAGTGGTATGCATCGGCGGGGGTGTCGGCACTGCAGTGGTCTACCCTGTGGCTAAGGCATTGAAGGCTGCCGGCAACCGGCTGGTCTCCATTATCGGTGCTAAGAACAGACAACTGGTCATCTTAGAGGAACAGATGAGGGAAATCAGCGATCGCCTATTGGTGACCACCGACGATGGCTCATATGGAATGCACGGATTTGTCACAGATGCTTTGGAGAAATTGATAGCCGACGGATTGAACATCGATCGAGTAGTGGCTGTCGGCCCGGTGGTTATGATGAGCGCTGTCTGTTTCATCACCAAGAAGGTGGGTATCCAGACTGTTGTCAGCTTGAACCCTATTTTGCCTGCATAGACGGTCCGGAATTCGATGGCCATCAGGTGGATTTTGAGGAATTGCTGAGGAGGCAAAGGATGTATTTGGAAGAAGAGAAGATAGCCCTGCAAATAGAGAACCAGGATAAATAGATCACACCGACCCTGGCAGAGCTTTTCATAGGTCTCTCTGAGCTTCTCTATGGAAAAGATAATAGTCCCGTGGCTTCATACTTGCCGGTTGGGACCAGATGGGACCAGACCCACACCGCAGGCGCCCGCAAGGGGCGAATCCACAACATACAAGAGCTTGTGAAATTTTGACATTAAGTGTCTAAGTCGCTGTCACAAGTAAGATAAGGTTGACAGCCGCCTTTTCGACTTGACAATTTTATAAATTTGCATATTTTTACCTGAAATAGCAAAAGGTTGGAGTAGGCTTAACCGCCAGCTTATTTTAAGCTTAGGGGGTGACTTTGACTAAAGCCAGAGGCATATCCGTAACCAGGGAACCGATGCCCAAGCAGGAAGCCAAGCTGAGGGTGAGAAACTTCAATGAGGTGGCCTTGGGCTATTCTGCGCAGCAGGCGGTCAAGGAGGCGGGTCGCTGCCTCCAATGTAAGAAGCCCTCCTGCATCTCCGGTTGCCCAGTTAATATAGATATCCCTGGATTTATAAAACTCATAACAGAAAAGGATTTTGAAGGAGCATTTTACAAAATTAGAGAGAATAACAGCCTGCCTGCTATCTGCGGCCGAGTGTGTCCGCAAGAGAGCCAATGTGAGAAGCTATGCGTGCTGGGGAAACGGGGAGAGCCGGTGGCGATCGGCAGATTAGAACGGTTTGTTGCCGATTATTCCTTACAGAAGAGAAAGATTAAAGTAGAAAAGGTTGCCAAGTCCAATGGAAAGAGAGTGGCAGTAGTAGGCTCCGGGCCAGCGGGATTAACAGTGGCTGGAGAGTTGGCAAAAATGGGATATGAAGTCACTGTATTTGAGGGGCTTCACAAGCCTGGTGGGGTCTTAGTCTATGGTATTCCAGAATTTCGCCTCCCGAAGGCGATTGTTCAACAAGAGATCGATTCTATTAGTAAGCTGGGTGTACGGATAAAGACCAATATGGTGATCGGAAAGGTCTACACTGTTGACGAACTTCTCCAGAACGGGTTTGATGCCGTCTTCATAGGAAGCGGGGCCGGATTGCCTCGCTTTATGCATATCCCAGGGGAGAACCTCAACGGCGTCTATTCCGCTAACGAATATCTCACCCGCACCAATTTGATGAAGGCCTATCTGTTTCCCGAATACCATACCCCAATCAAATCTGGTCGCAAGGTGGCAGTTATCGGGGGCGGGAATGTGGCGATGGACTCAGCCAGAACGGCCTTAAGACTGGGTGCCGAGAAAGTATTCAATATCTACCGACGCTCAAGGACCGAGATGCCTGCGCGGGCCGAAGAGGTAGAAAATGCTGAAGAAGAGGGAGTTGAGTTCGTCTTCTTAAGCGCCCCAGTCAGGATCATCGGCGATGAGGAAGGCTGGGTTAGGGCAATAGAATGCGTCCGAATGGAACTTGGAGAACCAGATGAATCAGGCAGAAGACGCCCTATTCCACTGCCAGGCTCTGAATACACTCTCGAAGTTGACACTATAGTGGTAGCCATCGGCACAGACGTCAATCCCATTATCCCCTCTACCACTCCAGACCTAGAGAGAAACCAACAGGGTTACATTATCGCCTCTCAAGAGACTGGACAGACAAGCAAGCCGGGGGTATTCGCCGGTGGAGACATTGTGACCGGCTCTGCCACAGTGATCTCAGCCATGGGAGCGGGGAAAAAAGCAGCCTTAGCTATACACAAATATCTTTCTAACCAAAAGGGTGAGCAGAGATGAAGATACATCTAGAAGAGCTCTCTGAGGGGGTTAATCGCTTCAGTTTCATCAACTCTGCCTCTGAATTGAACCTGGATGAGCCAGAGATTACCTATCTAACTCCGGTCTTCACCCAACTGCAGGTGGTGAAAGAGTCAGAGACCCTTTTTCTCACCGGCAGTGTTTCAGCCAGAGTGAAGATGGAATGTGCCCGCTGCCTGGAGTATTTCCAGACAGACCTACAGTCGGAATTCGAGCTGATATTTCGCAAAAAAAGGCCTATGTCAGCCAACAAATCCGAGGTCGAGCTTTCCAAAGAGGACCTAATAACTTTTGAATATGAGGGGGAGATCATCGACCTGCACGATCGAATAAGAGAAACCGTCTTGTTGGCTATTCCCATAAAACCTCTCTGTTCACAAAAGTGCAGAGGCTTGTGCCCGATATGTGGACAGAACCTAAATGAAGGGGAGTGCGGCTGTCAGCAGAGGCTCTCCTCTTCCAGATTTTCTGAACTGTGCAGCTTGAGCTTAGATTAATCATAATTCATTGAGAAGGGGGTTTAGATTGGCGCTTCCCAAGAGAAAGGTATCAAAATCCAGAAGAGATAAAAGGAGAAACCATTGGAAACTGGCAGCTCCGAATGTAGTGAACTGTCCTCACTGTAGTCAACCTAAGCTGCCCCATAGGGTGTGTCCCAACTGCGGTTACTACGGGAAACGAGAGGTAATTGTATTTGAGGAAGGCTAAATTCCACCTGGTTTGAGAGTTTGGGGGGGCAATGAGAATCGCTTTAGATGCAATGGGAGGAGATAATGCTCCTGATGTTCTGGTAGAGGCGGCTGTCCAGGTTCTCCACAGCAATAGGGATAATCTGGAGATTCTGCTGGTGGGGGACAGGACTCTTCTGGAGAGAAGACTTCCTTCAGGGCGGCCATCTGGCCTCTCTATTATCCATGCCCCGGAGAAAGTGGAGATGCAGGAGTCTCCTACTGCAGTACTGAGAAAGAAAAAGAGCTCCTCTATAGCGGTGGCCACCCGACTTCAGAAGCAAGGGGAGGTAGATGCCTTTATCAGCGCTGGAAATACTGGAGCAGTGGTGGTCTCTTCACTGCTCACTTTGGGGGCAGTAGAAGGTGTGAGCCGGCCTGCCATAGCGTCTCCTTTTCCGAGCAAAACGGGTATCTGCACGGTACTGGACACTGGAGCCAATGTTGACTGTAAGCCAGGGAATCTGTTGCAGTTCGGGATTATGGGCAGCCTCTACGTGAATCATATTTTTGGAATCAAAAAACCTAAGGTTGGACTCTTGAGCATAGGGGAAGAAAGCTCGAAGGGCAATAGCCTTACCCTCGAGGCCTACCGATTGCTCTCTGAATCTGAACTTAATTTCATCGGAAATATCGAAGGGCGAGATGTGCTCAGAGGCACAGTGGATGTAGTTGTTTGCGATGGCTTTGTCGGTAATGTCATCCTAAAGTTCACAGAGAGTATCTTCGAAATGGTCTCCTCCACTATAGATACAAGCACCAGGGCCAACCTATTTGGCAGAATAGGTACCTATTTTCTCAAGTCAGCCTTCAATAAGCTAAGGCAAGAGCTGAACTACGAGGAATACGGTGGTGCCCCTCTGTTAGGGGTACGGGGCATCACTATTATCTGTCATGGGAGTTCCTCGGCCAAGGCTATCAGGAATGCAATAAAGGTTGCCGAAAGACTGGTACAAGATGGAATCAATGAGTGTATCAAAAATCAGCTAAAAGGGGAAGCGAATGGCCGGAAGAAGCCATCTTAAGAGAACACAGATTGTAGGCACTGGATCAGCAGTTCCCGAAAAGGTTCTGACAAACTTTGACTTAGAGAAAATGGTGGACACCTCCGATGAGTGGATTAGAGTGCGGACAGGGATTCAGCGCAGACACATTGCCGACGAGAAGACCACCAGTGCAACACTGGCTTCCGAGGCCGCCCAGAAAGCGCTGAAAGACGCAGGGCTGAGCGCCCAGGACGTTGACTTCATCTTAGTAGCCACTGTCACCCCAGATATGCCTTTCCCGGCCACTGGTTGTCTTGTGCAGGAGAGCTTAGGGGCCACAAAGGCTGCTGCTATGGACCTCAGTGCCGGCTGTTCCGGCTTTATCTACGCGCTCTCCTTAGCGGATGCATTGATTCGTTCCGGCAATGGTGAGAACATTCTGGTCATAGGAGTAGAGACCTTATCCAAGATCATTGATTGGACGGACAGAAATACCTGTGTGCTATTTGGCGATGGAGCTGGAGCTGTGGTGTTGACCCCCACTGAGGAAGAGGGAAGAGGGCTAATCGCCAGTCATGCCAGAAGCGACGGCTCTCTGGGAGCACTTTTGATGCTACCTGGGGGTGGTTCCAAAAATCCTACTTCACTGCATACCGTAGAGCAGAGGATGCACTTCATAAAGATGAACGGACATGACCTATTTCGTCCGGCTATCCTTTCTATGGTTGAAGCTGCACTATGTGTGCTTCAGAAGGCAGGGCTCAACTCCGAACAGGTCGATCTACTCATCCCTCATCAGGCCAACCTGCGCATCATCGACGCGGTAGCCAAGAAGCTTAAACTTCCCCGGGAAAAGGTTTATGTTAACCTGGACGAATATGGCAACACGTCTGCTGCCTCCATTCCCATTGCCCTAGATGAAGCCAAACGAAAAGGAGTCATTAGACCTGATAATCTGGTGTTAATGGTGGCGTTTGGAGCTGGACTCACCTGGGGAGCAGCACTGCTGAGGGTTTGAAGCGGAGCTTCATTAGGAGAACTATGGGGAAAACAGCCTTCATATTTCCTGGACAAGGTTCCCAATACATAGGAATGGGAAAGCAACTTTACGAGCACTTCCAGTCGGCTCGGAGGGTATATGAAGAGGCAGGTGATTTGCTTGGGTTTGACCTAAAAGAGGTTTGTTTCCAAGGATCAGAGGAGAGGTTAAAACAGACAAGGTACACCCAGCCTGCGGTCTTTGTGACCAGCATCGCTCTCTGCTCTGTTCTGAAGGATGGGGAGATTGCCCCTCAGTTTGTTGCCGGGCACAGCCTGGGCGAGTATTCAGCATTAGTGAAAGCGGGCGTATTAGAATTTCGTGACGCCCTAAGAACAGTGAAGATTCGTGCTGAGCTAATGCAGCAGGTAGAGGAAGAAACTCCGGGGAGAATGGCGGCGATCATAGGGCTTCCTGCCGACAAAGTAGCTGAGATCTGTGAGGCGGCCAGCTCCTTGGGCCCGGTTGTGCCGGCCAATTTCAACTCCCCTGAGCAGATTGTGATCTCCGGGGCAGCCTCCGCCGTAAAGGAAGCAATGAACTTGGCCCAACAGAGAGGGGCCCGAAGGGTAATCCAACTGCAGGTGAGAGGGGCATTTCACACCTCCTTTATGGAGACCGTAGCCACAAAGCTGAAGGAGACGCTCTCTGTCTTACCCATGAAAGAGGCGAAAATTCCCGTTGTCTGCAATGTGACCGCCGAAGAGACGACCGATTCAGAGGAGATTCGGAGGCTATTAGTGAAACAGCTCACCCATCCGGTCAAATGGAATCAGTCGATGCAGAGAATGATTGGTCTGGGAGTTGACAGAGTAGTCGAGGTGGGGCCCGGTAGGGTTCTCTGCGGATTGATGCGAAGAATAGACCGCACAGTAGAGGCTCTGAGTGCTGAACAGATTGTCAGGAATGAAGCTTAGACCAGAATTTCGATGGAGCAGAAAATGATGAGAGGACTAGAGAATAAGATTGCGATAGTGACCGGAGCAGGCCAGGGCATTGGTCAGGCAATAGCCGTGCGACTGGCCCAAGAGGGAGCTGAGGTAGTTATCTCTGATATCAACCTTCAGAGCGCTGAGCAGACCGCATCTCGGATAAGACAGATGGGCAGAAAAAGTCTGGCTTTAAAAGCCGATGTGGCCAACTTCGAAGATGTACAGGCAATGGTGGAGAAAAGCACCCAGGAATTTGGTCGAGTTGACATCTTGGTTAACAACGCCGGGGTAACCAAAGACAATCTTTTGGTGAGGATGACCCAGCAGCAGTGGGACTGGGTGATTTCCGTTAACCTCAAGGGTGCTTTCAACTGCACAAAGGCAGTCGTCCCTCTTATGATGCGCAACAGATATGGGAGGATAATTAATATAGCTTCAGTAATCGGTCTGGTAGGCAATACCGGACAGGCCAATTATGCTGCTTCAAAGGCCGGGATTATAGGCTTAACTAAATCTGCTGCCAAGGAGCTGGCATCCAGAGGCATAACTGTCAATGCCGTAGCTCCGGGATATATCCAGACAGAAATGACCGAGAGGCTTCCGGAACAGGCCAAGGAGGCTTTCCTGAAGACAGTTCCTCTGCAGCGGGTGGGATTGCCGCAAGATGTGGCAGGGGTAGTTGCCTTCTTAGCTTCTGAGGATGCCTCTTATATAACCGGACAGGTGATTAACATCGACGGAGGGATGGTCATGTAAGAACTTGAAAAAGCTCAGAATTGGTAATTGGTGAAATGCTGGTTAATGACTGCTGACGAATTATTATTCAAGAACAGGAGGTAGTGCGAATGAGTATTGAAGAAAGAGTGAGAGATCTAATAGTGGATCAATTAGGCGTTAATCCAGAGCAAGTAACTCCTGACGCTGCTTTTGTGGATGATTTAGGGGCTGATTCTTTGGACACAGTGGAATTGGTAATGGCCTTCGAGGAGGAGTTTGGCATTGAGATTCCAGACGAGGAGGCTGAGAAACTGCTGACTGTTGGAGATGCTATAAAGTATCTCGAAAAACATCCGAAAGTTACTGGGGAGTCTTAATGAGAAGGGTGGTTATCACCGGCCTCGGTGTGCTTGCCCCTAATGGTTCTGACCTCAGTGAATTCTGGAATTCTCTCTCCAAAGGGAGGAGTGGGATAACAAAGATAACCAGATTTGATCCCTCTGACTATCCCTCTCAGATCGCTGGAGAGGTGAAGGGGTTTGACCCGGCTGCCAGTCTGGGTAAGAGGGAGGCCAAGCGGATGGACTTGTTTACGCAATATGCGGTCCATACCGCTTTAGCGGCAGTGGCAGATGCTGGCCTGGATATTGGCCATGATGCAGAGAGAGTGGGGGTGATTTACGGCTCCGGCATAGGCGGCACCCTTACCTTTGAGAAACAGCATGCCAACCTGCTTCAGAAGGGGCCTCGAGGTGTAAGTCCATTTTTCGTGCCTATGCAGATCATCGATATGTCTGCGGGGATGATCTCCATCGTCCTGGGGGCAAAGGGGCCCAACTACTCTACTGTTTCTGCTTGTGCCTCTGGTGCCCATGCCATTGGCACTGCCTTTCGGATGATACAGCACGGCGACGCCGATGTGATGGTGACCGGCGGGGCTGAGGCTTCTATCACCCCTATGTCCCTGGGGGGCTTCTGTGCTATGAAAGCCTTGTCGACCAGGAATAGTGCGCCAAGCAAGGCAAGCCGCCCCTTTGACGCCCAGAGAGATGGTTTTGTCCTGGCTGAGGGAGCGGGAACCCTGATTCTGGAGGAGCTAGGGCACGCCCAGGCCAGAGGAGCCAGAATCTACGCCGAGGTTGTGGGGATCGGTTTCACCGCCGATGCCTACCACATAACCGCTCCTCCATCGGATGGAGAAGGAGAGGCCAGGGCAATGGAGATAGCCCTTGAAGAGGCTGACCTCGACCCCCAGGATGTTGACTATATAAATGCCCATGGCACCTCCACGAAACTCAATGATAAAACTGAAACTATGGCGATCAAGTCGGTATTCAATGAGCACGCCGACAAGATCGCCATCAGTTCGACTAAGTCTATGACCGGTCATACTCTGGGGGCCGCAGGGGCGATTGAGTTGATAGCCACCGCTCTGGCTATGCAAAACGCTACCGTACCACCCACTATTAACCATGAATACCCCGACCCGGAGTGTGATCTCGACTATACTCCCAATAAGGCCAGAAAGCTGGATATAAATGTCGCACTGTCCAATTCATTTGGGTTTGGTGGACACAATGCAGTGATAGCCATCAGAAAATGTTGTAGTTAGCCGTAAAGGACAAAAGAGAAAAACACTGGGAATAGACCTCTGGTCTCTGCTGTTTCCCTTCCGGCGAGGATTCAAATGAAGCAGGCAATCAAAGACAAAAGCTCAGGGAACAGGTCCTTCTTCTCTTTTGTCCTTTATTTTTTAAAGAATAGAATACTCTACCCCTTTTGTAAGCCCTCTGAGGGGAAACTTCAGCGGTTGCAGGAAAAGATCGCCTACCGCTTCAAGGAGATTAGGCTACTGAAAATGGCGCTAAAGCACCGGTCTTATACGCACGCTTCCGGTGAGCAAGCAGTAGAGTCTAACGAACGCCTGGAATTTCTGGGGGACGCGGTGCTGGGATTGGTAGTGGGAGAATATCTTTATCAGGACGAGCTTCGATCATCACCGATGCTTTTGAGGCTTTAATAGGGGCTATCTATTTAGATGGTGGGCTCGATGCTGCCCGCCGTTTTCTGAGACGTCAACTGCTCTCCGCTTCAGGGAATTTCACCCTACCCAGAGAACACCCCAATTTCAAGAGCATGTTACTTGAATATAGCCAGGCTAAGGGTAAGGGCTCCCCTCACTATGTACTAAAGGCCCAGGAAGGTCCTGACCATCAGAAGCTTTTCACCGTTGAGGTCTTTATACTGAAAGAGAAGCTGGGGAGAGGAAAAGGACACAGCAAAAAGGAAGCAGAACAGGCAGCCGCCAGAGAGGCTTTGGAGAAACTGGGAATACTACGAAGGGATCAGCGTCATGAAAAGGAAGATTTAGAAGACTTTTCAGAATAGAACTCGTCACTGGTTTCCGGTCCACCAGCCACTGGTCACAGGTGATTACCAGAATTAGCTGTGCACCAAGATCTTGAATGCTAAGAAAGCGGTGAAGAGGCCAGCATCGTAACTGTACTGATTTCGAATGTAGGAAGGAGGTAGGATGGATTATTTACTTTCTGAAGATCAGATAATGATTAGAGATACTTGCAGGCAGATTGCTCAGGAGAAGATAAAACCGGTGCGGGCTCACTACGATGAGACCGGGGAGTTTCCCCGGGATATAGTGAAGGTTCTAGCCCAGGCGGGGGTTTTTGGGCTCCATATCCCGGAGGAGTACGGAGGCTTTGGAGGTGGCCTTCTGGAGATGGCGATTGCCACTGAGGAGCTTAGCCGGGCCTGTGGAGGCATTGCCCTATGTTTCGCTGCTTCTAGCCTTGGCTCTTTTCCGATTCTACTCTTCGGCACTGAAGAGCAAAAGCAGAGGTATATTCCACCCCTGGCAGCTGGAGAGAAACTGGCTGCCTTTGCCCTCACCGAGGCCGGTGCGGGTTCAGACGCCGCTGCTATACAGGCCACTGCAAGAAAAGATGGCGATTCCTACGTGCTGAATGGAACAAAACAGTGGATCACTAACGGCGGTGAGGCAGAGATATACACGGTGATTGCAATGACCGACAAAAGCAAAGGAAGTCGGGGTGCCACCGCTTTTGTCGTCGAAAAAGGAACAGAGGGTTTTTCCTTTGGTAAGAAAGAAAATAAGATGGGCATTCGAGCCTCTACTACCCGGGAGCTGGTATTCACAGATTGCCGGATACCGAAGGAGAATGTTTTGGGAAAAGAGGGGCAGGGATTTCTCATTACTATGAAAACCTTTGACTATACCCGTCCGGGCGTGGCTGCCCAGGCAGTGGGAATAGCGCAGGGGGCCTTAGACGAAGCAGTAGCCTACGCCCACCAGAGGGTACAGTTCGGCAAACCGATCTCCTCTTTTCAGGGTATTCAATTCATGTTGGCAGATATGGCCACTCAACTGGAGGCAGCACGAGCCCTGGTTTATTCCGTTGCCCGGATGATTGACTCTGGTGCAAAAAGTTTCTCTAGGGAGTCCGCAATGGCCAAAGTGTTTGCCTCTGATGTGGCGGTGAGAGTGACCACTGATGCAGTGCAGATCTTCGGCGGATATGGCTATATGAAAGAATACCCCGTGGAGAAAATGATGCGGGATGCTAAGATAACCCAGATCTATGAGGGAACAAATCAGATACAGCGGCAGATTATGCTTCTTAGATGCTGTCGAACAATAGAGGTGCTGCCAGCATTGCGGGCTCACTTCACGCATCCATTTCTGTGGCAGGGCTCTCCAAAATCCGATCTCATCAGCATCTGGGGACACCTCCAATATCTGTTGCCAAGGTAAGAGTGGACGACGTTTTCTCGTGAATAGGTCTCTTTGATGGGACATTCTTACGAATCCATGAGTTTTCGTGTCTTCACTCGTGAAGAACTTCAGTGTAGCTGAACTAACGTAAAAAGGGGGGAAAGACCGATGCAATTTAGCAGATTTCCTCGGGTGAGGTTAGCAAACCTGCCCACTTGTTTAGAAGAGATGCCCAATCTCTCCAAAGTTCTGGGCGGGCCCAGACTGTTTGTTAAACGCGATGACAGCACCGGCTTGGGGTTTGGTGGCAACAAGGTGCGGAAGTTAGAGTTTCTAATGGCAGAGGCATTGGCGAAGAAGGCCGATACGGTCATTACCACGGGAGGGGTGCAGTCCAACCACGCCCGTCAGACTGCCGCTGCGGCCGCCAAACTGAACCTGAAGTCCATTTTAGTGTTAGGAGGGGAAGAGCCAAAGCTGTATAAAGGTAACTTGCTTCTGGATACCATCCTGGGGGCAGAGGTGAGGTTTGTTCAAACCTCCAATTCAGAGGAAACCGACCGAATAGCTTATGAGATAGCTTCTCAGATAGAGGGGGACGGGGGAATTCCCTATGTGATCCCCACCGGCGGCAGCGTCCCGACCGGCTGTCTGGGATATGCCGCTGCTGCCTTAGAGATAGTGACCCAGATTAAAGAAAAAGGGATACAGATTGACTATGCCGTGGTAGCTAACGGCTCCAGCGGCACTCAGGCCGGGTTGACCTTGGGATTCAAGGCGTTGCACAGCGGAATCAAGGTGATTGGAATAAGTGTAAGTCGCCCAAAACAGGAACTTAAGCGCAGAATATTACAATTGGGAAACCAGACGGCGGAGAAGCTGGGGATCGATACAGCGCTTGACGAGGAAGATGTTGTAGTTTACGATGAGTACATTGGTCAGGGATATGCCATTCCCACCACAGAGTGCATAGAAGCAATAAAATTGTTGTCTCGCACAGAAGGGCTTTTCCTCGACCCTGTCTACACTGGTAAAGCTATGGCAGGGCTGATCGATCTGATTAGGAAGGGTGTATTGAGAAAAGGTGAAAATGTCCTCTTTATGCACACCGGGGGCACTCCGGCCCTGTTTGCCAAGGAGGAGATCTTTCAGTAGCTCCCGGGACAAACCAGGTCTCTGATGCGAGTCACATCACGGGTTAGGGTTTGTTATTCCTTCTGTTAACTGCGGTCACTCTCTCAGCCTATGCCACCGGTTGGGAGGGCCTACCGGTCAGGAAGGGTTGGTTGGAATTCAACCAAATGGTAATTGTGCGTCAGGGGGAGAAAAATGTGGAGCAGATCTATATGCGGAGTATCGACATTTGTATGTGCTGTGATGATGGTTGCTGGCCACAGACGCAAATGGCGCCCTATGCTCTCAGAGGCAGGCTGGAGTTTCAGAAAATTCAGAGACTTCAATTACAACAACAACCCCAGAGGCAACTGTAAAGATAGCTTCAGCAGCGCTATCGGTTGCTGATGTGGAGATACCTGCGTATCCAGGTGCAACCGCGAGCGAGGTGCCGGATAGTTTGAGAGTGAAGTTGAACATAGTCGATA
>MVCY01000020.1 GCA_002049985.1 Candidatus Latescibacteria bacterium 4484_181 | reverse complement strand
CGATCTTCAGAAAAGCGTTGAAACTGGAGACGTAAGGTGTGGAATTTTGTCTTAGTGAGCTATCTGTCACTTAAGGCTTACAAGAGTATTTAAACCCAGATTCGGAAAGCTCTTTGAACGTTCTTCTATCTCTTGCCCAGATTCTGCTGAAAAATGGCAGTTTCACAGAAGATGTGGTACATTCTACCCTGAAAGCGGATTGTAGGGGGCTCTCCAGACGCGGATGGAGTAGGCCTCTGGAGAGCCATCCCACGGAAATAGATATCTCAAGTGAGCCCAGGGTACTGGCAGCAACTCCATTTCTCCGACAGAATCTCTGGACCTGTGTTAAGTAAGCAAGGGTTTGACTCCGCAAGTTTCAAAATTACATCTTGGGGCTGTAACAAAGGCAAACACACAACATAACAGCAAATAAAGCAGGCGGGCACAGAATAGGCAACATTTTTATAAATAGACCCTTTGCGATCTTTGCGACTTCTTGGCGAACTTTGCGGTAAAAAAATGCCCTTTGATACATCCCTTCTTGTCTGTCCCGATGGGGACAAAATGTTTGTAGCAAACAAGACTGCCCGCTATCCGAACTGCTTTCAGGAGCGATATGTCTTTCCTATTTTTCATAAGTTTTCCGGATCTTGGTTAAAGATAGTGCCATAAATTGGTGAGGATTTTTTTAAAGATTTGATTTTTCCCTTGACATGAGACGGGTTTTTGTTTAAATTAATTTGAGCATATGCTCAGAATGCCTGGAGCAATTGAGTGATCATTCGTGTTGTCAGTGGCAAAAGGACAACGGGCAAGACTGCGGTCCTCAATGACATAGTTTAGGCTATGAAGTCGGAAGGTGTGACTCTGCTACACTGCGATGTAAAAGAGCTCAACAGTAGCCTTTTTCTCAAGCAGCAACAGCAAAAAGGCGGTTCATTTCAACAGGTTATGCCTGAAGCAGACTTGGATAGATGCACCATTCCGGTCCGTGCTTCCAACTCTGTCAGTTTAAGGCTATTGTCGCTGCGAAAGAGAGTGTTCTGGATTTTCCCGAGCCCTCTCATAGTTGCTCAGGTATAAGGCGATCTGTCTTGTGGAGGTTATCGGTGATGGGAGAAGGGAATTTGGCAGCGTGAGGATGCCTGGGACAAAAGATATCCGTTTTGTCCAGGGAGGGTTCAAAATAGCAGAGGCCCAGGCCCCCGCTCATCAGGGAAGTGAGGAATCGATGAATTGCGTCTGCAGCGGGGATATTGTGTTGATTGATTCCCCCGGTACCTCTTGTCTGGTCGTCGAAGCAGCAAAACAAACTGGTTCAGTGATGCTGGCCAGTGAGCCCACGCCTTTTGGGTTGTGGTCTCCAATTGGTTGTAGAAGCATTTCGGGCTTTTAAACTCCGTTTCGGGGTGATTGTAAGGCGTTGCAGCAAAGAAGATCAGAGCATGTGGAATCGCTGTCAGAGAGGGAATCTCCACATTCTGCTGGAGCTTCCTGAAGACCCTCAGATTGTTAAGCCCTATTCCCGGGGAGAATTGTGGTGGAGGTATTGCCCGAATACAGAGAAGCGTTCGAACAGGTATATCGGCAGATTCTGGCCTTATTTTAGGCGCACATGAAACCTGGGAAGTAGACAGAGCCTGCTGTGCCGGTGGCTGCGTCTGCGAGCCCGTGAGGCGCAAGACGTGAGAAATGACCAAAGTGCCGATATCTAATCGCACTTCATGCTGGATATATAGCCAGCCAAGGTGCGGCGGCGTTGCTTTCTCCAAATTTTCACGTGCCGCTGGTACGACCTGATGGGGTTGGTGTAGGAGATTGCGAAATAAGGGGCAAAGCGGGTAGAGGGGAAAACCACCCTGGTTGCCTTGGTGGCCGTCCTCTGGGGGAACAAGATGGTCGGCGACTGTGCTCTGGATGCTGCCGATCTCAATCCTCTTCTCAAATCAGAGACCTGAGGGCGCACGGATTTTTCCGGGGCAGCGGGCACTCTCATTTGCCCAGATGAGTGTAACCAATGCGACCCATATCAGAAAATGTGCCTGTCCGATGGCGTCAGTTCGATGTGAGGGCCGCGGCGCTTGCTGCTGTTTCTGACCCCTAGGGGCAATCTCAGTTGTTGACTGTCATTCAGAGCAGTGGTTCCTCTCAGAGACCAGATTCCGTCTCTTGCTACAGGCTGGCCTGGGGATTGCTGTGGAGAACTCGGGTAACTTAGTCATCTTGGTTCGACGGCAGGCCGGACTATTAGCCGAGCAGCGCCATCCACGAGCAGTGCTGCTAGATGGCTCTGCAAAAATATGCTATTCGGTGAGTGTCCATTACCGTGATCAGATCAGTGGCCGTGATTACTGAGCCTGCGATCTATCGCCAGAATAGTGTGTAGCAGTCTTTTCAGATAGGCTACGAACTGCAGGTTCTCAGCGGCCGGGGTGATGAGCAAAGAGAATCTGAATAAGAAGTTGGCCGAGAGGCCCATTCCTTATGTCGTAGAGAAGGAGTTATTCTGTCGGGCCGGATATTCTATGAGTGTGTAGTGACTGAAGCAACGGTTCAAGCGAAGACGGCGGTGGAGTATAGTGACTGGACCGTGGCGCAATGGATTCAGGATAGATTTGAGAACCTGCAGCTAGCATTGTGAGTTTTGATTCCCCCAAGGAGGTATTTCCCATGCCGAGGCCCAAGAAATGGCGCTGGGTAGGGTTTTCTCCCCCGGTCACATATTTCAGACCCCAGGGTATTTCGCCCGGGTTTCTCAGTCACGTGGTGCTCACCGTGGATGAGTTAGAGGCCTTGCGGTTAGCCGATTTGGAGGGAATGAGTCAGGAAGAGGCTGGCCAGCGGATGAAGGTCTCCCGTCCCACTTTTGGTCGTATTGTGGCTCAGGCTCACAAGAAGGTGGCTGATGCACTGGTGAACGGAAAGGCCATCCAGATCCGCTCTGGTGAAGTTATTATGCCGCCTTTTGGCCCTCCTTTTGGTCGAGGACCACACAGGTGGGGCAAATGGCCGCCCAGCTGAAAAAGACCTGCTTGCCTTCTGAATTCAGCCCAACTGGCTATTCGACTGTCAGGAGAATTGAGAATAACGGATAGATGCATGTAATCCGGAAAGGAGGTGAATGGTGATGTATTCAGATTTTCCAGTTCGCGGTGCTGGTCGTGGAGGACTACCCTGGGGAGGTGGAATGGGCCGCACCTGGGGTGGAGGCCGAGGCTGGATGTGGAGAAGTTATGCTGCTGGTGCCTATCCTCCGCCAGCCAGCTCTGTTCCCTATGGAGTTGGTCCTGTCTTGGGACAGGCAGATGAGCTAGAGGCCCTGAGAAACCAGGCAGAGGCCCTCAGAAGCCAACTGGAGGCGATCAACGCCCGGATCAACCAGCTTCAGGAACAGCAGAAGTGAATTGTAGGAGGGATTATTCGCTTCCTCTTCGCTATTGGAGGAAGACAAAGGAGGTGAAAATATATATGCCCGGTTTCGACGGTACAGGTCCCAGAGGCCTTGGCCCTATGACCGGCGGGTGTCGCGGTTACTGTGTGCTTCCTATAAAGGGCCCAGGTAGCTCAACCCAGAGTGGCAAGTCCCTGGGATTGACCGGAATTCAGGGAAAACCTATCTCTGGTGCTTATCCTTACCGTGTTTTCCCTTACTCTGCGTCTTTCTATCCCCGGCCGTGGGGATATTATCCCTTTCTGGGAATCGGTCCCCGGAGATGATGTCAGGGTGAAAGATTCACGGCAACGAAGCTTTTGGGATTCAAAGAGAATCAAAAGGAGGTGAGAGAAAATGCCACTGGGCAACGGAACCGGACCGATGGGGTTGGGGCCTATGACAGGCAGGGCAGCCGGTTACTGTGCAGGCTACCCGGTGCCCGGCTTTATGAACCCCTATGGTGGACGTCTGGGTTTAGGCTGGAGACCCGGTTATCCTGTCGGGTGGCCAGCGGGTCCGTATCCTGGTTGGGCGGCCTACCCTGGTTATGGGGTCCTCGCCTGGCGCTGGGGCGGGCGAGGATTTTGGGGCCTCGGCCGACCCCACCTTGGCCTTGCCTTCAGACGGGGTCGGGGAAGATGGTGGTAGCCACCATTTGAAACCAAATCAAGTCAAAGGAGGTGAAACAGAATGCCACGAGGAGACGGAACCGGACCGATGGGGTTGGGGCCTATGACAGGCAGGGCAGCCGGTTATTGTGCCGGATATCCGGTGCCCGGTTTTATGAACCCCTATGGCGGACGCCTGGGAGTCGGCTTCGGTTGGGGCCGGGGGTTCGGATGGTGGAGATGGGGGTATCCCTATGCAACAGGAGCTTACCCATACGGAGCGCCTGCCTCATATGGATATCCACCGGCCGGAGCTCCCTACGGCCCTGCCGTAACTCCAGAGCAAGAAGCGGATTATCTGAAAAACCAGGCAGAGGTTCTAAGAGACCAGTTGGACCAGATTCAGAGACGCATATCTGAACTGGAAGCTCAGCAAGAAGCGAAGTAGATTACGGAAAGGGCAAAGGCAATACTGCCCCGTGGCTAGATTCAGGGAACCTCTGCAAAAAGAAAGGGGGTGAGAGATATGTGGTGGGGCTATCCCTGGGCAGGCTATTATGGATATTTGCCGATGTGGAGATGGGCTTATCCTTATGGTATAGCCCCATACGGGTACCCACCAGTTTGGAGTACCTATGCACCTGCCGCATATTCAGAGCAAGAAATTGGTTTCCTGAAGAGCCAGGCACGGTTCTTAGAAACTCAACTGGAGGGGATTAAGAGACGTATTTCTGAGCTGGAGTCCAGGAAACCAAGAGAGTGAAATGCGGGGGAGGGGGAGGATCTTTCCCCCTCCCTCCCTGTTCAGAAATCGGAAGGGTCTGGAGTTATGCCTACATACGAATATAAGTGTGAAAGCTGCGGATACCGTTTTACCCGCTTCCAGAAGATGAACGATGAGCCGGTGCAAGTCTGTCCGCAGTGCTCCGGCACTGTTCGGAGGCTCATCTCCGGTGGTGCTGGAATAATCTTCAAGGGGGCAGGCTTCTACGAGACAGACTACAAGAGGGCATCCGAATCCTCTGCGCCTTGCTGTGGGATGAGCACTCCCTGCGACTCTCCCAAGCGCTGCTGCCAGAAATAGCGAATACAGTAGCGGATATGGCTGCCAATCTAAACCGATCTAATAGCGCCAATCGATTAAGGAACTCCGGTTTCCCCTAAAGCAGAGGCTATTTGAGCCGAGGGATTGTTTACCGAATTTTCCGCTTGCGAATTCCTGAGCGCTCCTGTATATTAGACTCAGAGACGATCTTCTACAATAATGAGAAAGGAGGGGAGCAAAATGCCGAGAGGAGATGGAACTGGTCCTTTGGGTCAAGGCCCAGGAACCGGTAGAGGAATGGGACAGGGCGGCGGCCGGGGTCGTATGGGTGGCACTAGACCCGGTGCAGGCCCTGGTGGAGACTGTGTCTGCCCAAACTGTGGCACTAAAGTTGCGCACAGCCGAGGAGTACCCTGCTACAATATCACCTGCCCCAAGTGTGGGACGAAAATGGTCAGAGGATAGAAAGGAGAAGCCATGAGGATTGCCATTACGGCTAAGGACAAAAGCCTGGATGCGGAGGTAGACCCTCGCTTTGGCAGATGCCAGTATTTCATCATCTTTGACACCGAAACCGGAGCCTTTGAGGCCCTGGACAATGCCAGCGTCAGTCTGGGAGGCGGTGCAGGTGTCCAAAGTGCCCAAGCTATCGCAGAAAAGGGTGCCGAGGCTGTGCTCACCGGCAACGTGGGGCCTAACGCATTTCAAGTGCTGTCTGCTGCCGGGATTAGTGTCTATGCTGGAGTTTCAGGGAAGGTCTCCGATGCTATAGCTCAGTTTAGATCAGGGAAGTTGAAGCCGTTTTCTTTCCCTTCGGTGGGGGCGCACTACGGCGTCGGTGCCTATGGGAGCGGGGTCACTAAGCCGTCTGGCAAGAAAAGGATCGCTGTGGCCTCAGAAGATGACCAGGGACTGAACTCTGAGGTCAGCCAACACTTTGGGCGCTGTCCATACTACACGATGGTAGAGGTTGAGAATGGCGAGATCACTCTGAGCTACAGGGTTGAGAACCCCTTCTGGACTCGTCACGGCGAATCGGGGGAAGCACCCACCTTTATCCGCGACCAGGGAGCCGATGTGATTATTTCCGGTGGCATAGGACAGCGAGCCCTCCGATTTTTCCAGCAGTACGGTATCCAGGCGGTAACCGGAGTGAGCGGTCAGGTGAAGATGGTTGTGGAACAATATCTGAGAGGGGAGACCGGTAAAGCTTGACCCTGTGCTGGGAAGGAGGCTGAGAGCAGATGAGCCGAGGCGAGGAGATGAAAGGTTCAGAGCAGGACAGAGTGCGGGAAATGCGGGAACGGGAGCGGCGTATCCAGCAGAACCTGGAGCAGATTCGGCACCGCATTGTTGTCTTCAGTGGTAAAGGTGGAGTAGGGAAAACGACGGTAGCGGTGAATCTTTCCTATGTTCTAGTCAGAAAGGGCTATCAGGTGGGCTTGTTAGATGCCGACATCACGGGTCCAAACGTGCCAAAGATGATAGGCTTAGACGGTACCTTTTGGTCAAATGGAACTCAGTTTCGACCTTTAGAAAAGGAAGGTTTGAAGGTGGTCTCTATAGCTCCTTTAGTTCCTAAAGACAGCCCGGTCATCTGGAGGGGTCCTTTACGTTCTGTGGCTCTCGCCCAATTTCTTGGCGATGTAATCTGGGGGAGACTGGACTTTCTGGTGGCAGACCTTCCACCCGGCACTGGAGATGAGGTACTCACCTCCGCTCAGAAGATGCATCCCGAAATGGCTATAGTGGTGACCACCCCGCAAGAGATGTCCCTTATCGATTGCCGGCGCGCAGTTAATATGGCCAAGCAGCTCAATATCCCCAAGGTTGGAGTGGTGGAGAATATGTCTGGCCTCCGGTGTCCTCACTGCGGGGCAGAGATCGACCTGTTCGGCACCGGAGGGGGAGAAATAATGGCCAAACAGATGGGAGTTATCCTTCTGGGGAAAGTGCCCATAGAGGTCGAAACGCGCAAAGGTGGGGACAAGGGGTTGCCGGCTGTTTTGTTTAACCCTGAGGGTGATGCCGCCAGCGCCTTCTTCCAGATCGCCAGGCGGGTGACCCAGCTTGTTCTCGATAAACCTGTTGCAAAGCAACATCAGTGATATTCTTCAATTGTTCACCAAATGGTACTATTTTGCAACAACTCTGAATCAGGGGGTGCGGGCACAAAAAATCCGCACGAACGCTAATTTGCCGCAATTGTTGTCCACCAGCAGGTGGCGAAAGATTGGAAAAAATAGGGGGTGACAACAGCCAATGCTGCGAGTGATCTGTAAATCTAAGATTCAACAACCCAAGATAACAGACTTGAAACTCTACTACGAGGGAAGTATAGGCATTGATACTGAACTTATGAAGGCAGCTGATATCCTGCCTGGGGAACGCCTTCAAGTGGTTAATCTCTACACAGGGGCTCGGTTCGAAACCTATGCCATCGAAGAGCCAGCAGGCTCGGGTACCATCTCGTTGAAGGGAGCAGCCGCCAGATTGGGAGAGATTGGGGATAAGTTGCTGATTATCTCCTATGCAATAGTCTCCGACGAGGAGGCGAAGAGAATTGGACTTAAGATTGTCACTGTAGATGGGGAGAACCGACTTGTTTCCGCAACTCAGAAGTAGCAACTCCAAGATCTGCCACTAAGAACGAATCCAAGCTGATTGTGCTCTTTGATAATGTCTCTCTCATGGAGGACCTGGCGCCTGGGCGGAGCTTCTCTGTCTATCTGGAAAGTTCTCAACATCAGATTCTCTTCGACACCGGGCAGATGGAGCTCTCCTTCTTTCTAATGCGGCCAGGTCGAGTGTGAACTATAAGTTCTTAAATGTACGTTACTTCCGCACAATGACTGAGATCACAACGATAGGGCTGCCGAGCAAGGGCCGATTCTGAGAAACAGGGAGGGTTTGGTACTGCTCACCGGCTGCGCCCATCCAGATGCTGTGAACATTGTCGGCAGAGCGAAGGAATATCTTGAACTTCCCATTGACCTGGTAGCGGTGGGTTTTCACCTGTCTAGCCTCAATAACAGAGAGCTAAAAGGAGTTTTTTGGATGCCCTTAAGGTTCTGGAGTTAGGCGAGTTGGTTTTTGCCATTGCACAGGTAGAGAGCTGAATAGCTTTTCCAGCAAGCCCGGGGAGAGGATCTTGTGAAAATGGGCTGCGGGGCTCAGATTCCTCTGGAATGGGCTTGAATATTGTTCTAAAAGGCAGCGGAACAAGTGGAACAGGGAAAAGTCGGTGGAGTCTGGTGAAATCCCGGCCTGAGGTGTCTTTGCTGGTTCCTTGCGCCCGGGAATATGATGCCTGTTCTGATGGGAGCCCCGGGACGATACGAAGTCCAACCGGGGAACAGAGTGCTTGGTG
Organism: Candidatus Latescibacteria bacterium 4484_181; assembly: GCA_002049985.1. Lineage (GTDB taxonomy): Bacteria > Latescibacterota > MVCY01 > MVCY01 > MVCY01 > MVCY01. Next base: position 161 of record MVCY01000020.1, on the reverse strand, counting down.
AATCGGTACGGCCTGAAGGGGCGCGTCCGGTGCTTGATGTAGGGTGTGAAACTGAAACACACCTTTTTTTATCGGGGTCAAGTGGTTACGGCGTGGATGTCGATTCATCAGCAGATATGTTCAGGATCGCTCAGCCAAGACTTGCAAGTTCAGGAAACTCA
>MVCY01000094.1 GCA_002049985.1 Candidatus Latescibacteria bacterium 4484_181 | reverse complement strand
CCTCTATTCTTCGACGGAATCCGGTGAGTTGTTCAATCATCCACAAGTCGGCAAGTATCTCTTCAATGAAGACTCTTGAAACCCGACAAGACTGAAGATGTTGTTCACAATGCTGATGCTCATGTTTTGTCATTCAGCAGTCACCGCGGAATAAGCTATGCCCAGAGAGTATTCGCTTGAAAATACCCGCAATATCGGTATTATTGCACATATTGACGCCGGCAAGACTACAACGACCGAGAGGATCCTCTACTACACTGGTAGACTCCACAGAATGGGGGAGGTGGATGAGGGTTCAGCAACGATGGACTGGATGGAGCAGGAGAAAGAACGGGGTATCACCATCACCTCAGCAGCAACAACCTGCTTCTGGAGGGGCCACCGCATAAACATCATCGATACCCCCGGACATGTGGATTTCACAGCCGAGGTAGAGAGGTCCCTTCGAGTACTGGACGGAGCCATCGGGATCTTCTGTGCCGTTGGGGGAGTGGAACCTCAGTCAGAAACGGTGTGGCGGCAAGCAGACCGATATAATATACCCAGGCTTACATTCATAAACAAAATGGACAGAGTGGGTGCCAGCTTCTATTATGTATTGGATATGTTAAGGGAGAGGTTGGGGAGGAACTTTGTGCCCGTGCAGTTACCCATTGGCTCCGGCGATATATTCACAGGTGTGATCGATCTTATTACCATGAGAGCTGTCACTTATCAAGAGGAGACCTCTGGAGTAGTCTTCACAGAGAATCCTATCCCTGAAGATCTAAAGCCTCGGGCGGAACGATATCGAGAGCAGATGTTAGAAGCCCTGTCCGACTACGATGACCACCTTATGGAGAGCTTTCTTGATGGCAAAGAGATTGCCCCGGCACAGATTAGAGCTGCCCTGCGTAAGGCGGTGGGGATCCAGCGGCTGTTGGATGGAGTGGTGGACTATTTGCCGTCTCCTTTGGATGTGGGAGATATAGTTGGGAAGCACCCCGTGACGGGGGAACAGGTGAGAAGGAGACCTTCTGATGATCAGCCTTTGTGTTCTCTTGCTTTTAAGGTTATGACGGATCCCTATGTGGGACGGTTGACCTTCTTGCGGGTCTACTCAGGCGTGTTGAAAGCAGGTTCCTATGTTTACAACCCCTCCCTCGGGAGGAAGGAGAGGCTCAGCCGTATCCTTCAGATGCATGCCAACAAAAGGGAGGATAGAGAAGAGCTATATGCCGGAGATATCGCTGCCGCCGTGGGTTTGAAGGGCACGAAGACGGGTGACACTTTGTGTGACGAGAGACATCCGCTTGTTCTAGAGTCAATGGAGTTTGCCAAACCGGTGGTCTACGTCGCCATTGAGCCCAAGACAAAGGCGGATCAGCAGCAGCTGGAAGATGCGCTTCAGAAACTGACTGAAGAGGACCCCACTTTCAATGTCTCTTTTAGCGAGGAGACAGGTCAGACCTTGATTGGAGGTATGGGAGAACTGCATCTGGAAATCATCACTGACCGCCTGTCTCGGGAGTTCAAGGTCCAGGCCAATGTTGGCAGTCCCCAGGTGGCGTACAAAGAGTCGATACGAAAAGCTGTTAACAGCGAGGGTAAATTTATTCGACAGTCGGGAGGAAGGGGGCAATACGGCCATGTATGGCTCAAGCTGGAACCCTCCGAGCCAGGTTCAGGTTTTATCTTCGAAGACAAAATAGTCGGGGGAGCCATACCCCGAGAGTACATTCCTGCCGTGGCAGAGGGAGTAAGGGAGGCAATGGCCAGCGGGGTTCTGGCAGGCTACCCTGTGGAGGATGTGAAGATAACCCTATACGACGGCTCTTATCATGAGGTAGATTCCTCTGAGATTGCTTTTAAGATGGCGGGAGCTATTGCCTTCAGAGAAGGGGCGAGAAAAGCCGACCCTTACCTGTTAGAACCAGTGATGGATGTGGAGATCATCGTGCCAGAGAACTATGTGGGAGAGGTTATCGGCGACCTTAACTCCAGACGGGGACGCATCGTGGGGATATCCTCTCGTCCTGATGCCCAGGTGATCACCGCAGTAGTTCCGAGGTCGATAAGTGGCAACTCAGAAAATCAGGATTAGACTTAAGGCCTATGACCATGCGATGTTGGACCGTTCGGTCGATGATATAATCCGAACCGTGAAAAGAAGCGGAGCCAGGGTGTTGGGTCCTATTCCTCTGCCTACCAAAAGAACAGTCTACACTGTACTTCGCTCTCCCAATATAGACAAAAAATCTCGTGAGCAATTCGAGATGAGAATTCATAAGAGGTTGATCGAAATCTACGACTCAACACCTCAAACTGTGGATGCATTGATGAAGTTAGATCTGCCCACAGGAGTGGATGTAGAGGTTAAGGTATAAGATGAAAAAGGGGAGTTCAAACCTGGAGACTGGGTCAATGTAAAGATCTTTAAGGTGGGAGAAAAGGTAGACATCCAGGGGGTGTCCAAGGGTAGAGGTTTTGCTGGCGGGGTTAAAAGATGGGGTTTTGCCGGGGGGCCTAAGACCCACGGCCAATCGGATCGGCATCGAGCGCCCGGTTCTATCGGGGCTGCCTCTTCACCCTCACGAGTGTGGAAAGGACAGCGGATGGCTGGCAGAATGGGTGCCGAGAAGATAACTGTGAAAAATCTAGAGGTGCTTGAAATTGACTCAGAAAGGAATTTAATAGTAGTTAAAGGTGGCGTACCTGGTCCCAGAAATGGAATTCTTTTTATAAGACGCAGTACCTGTTAAACATAGAAAAACAAGGAACAGTATGAGCACAGCAGTTAAAGTTCTTACACCGGAAGGACGGGAAGCGGGGACCGTGCAATTGCCGGAGGAGATATTTGGCATACAGCCCCACCGCCACGCCCTGTGGATGGCGGTGAAGGCATACTTAACCAATCGCAGGCAGGGAACCGCTTCCACTAAGGGGCGTTCGGATGTAAAAGCAAGCGGCCGCAAGCCCTGGCGACAGAAAGGGACTGGAAGAGCTAGAGCAGGGACATCTGCATCTCCCATCTGGGTGGGGGGCGGTGTATCCTTTGGCCCCCATCCCCATTCCTATCATTTGAAGGTGACAAAAAAACTGAAACGTTTGGCTTTGAAATCCGCTCTCTCCTTAAAGGCAAAAGAGGGACAGATAATAGTGATCGAAGAACCCTCTGTTTCGGAACCGAAAACCAGGAAGATCGTAGAGCTGCTCAGAGCGGTGGGGATCGAAGACGGTCAGAAAGTGTTGTTTTTAGCTGGAAATAAGTCTGACGCACTCACAAAGTCTTGTCGTAACCTTCCCTATCTCAGGCTGAAGTTAGCTAAGGATGTTTGTGCTTATGACTTGCTAGACTCGAAGATGTTACTCTTAACTAAGAGCGGATTGGAGGAGATCAAGGGGGTACTATTAGGATGAAGGAGGGGTAAACCTAAGCGATTTGGGAGATTTGAGGGAAGAAGACCGGACCGGAAAAAGGCTATTGTTACCCTAAAGCAAGGAGACAGGATAGAGTTATTTGAGGAGGTTTAGCAGGGTGCCGATCAAAAAATACAAGCCAGTCACTCCTGGACTCAGATTTAAGACAAGTCTGTCGCTTAAAGAGCTGACACAGACTGAGCCCGAAAAGTCGTTACTTGTGGCGGTGAAAAAATCGGGAGGAAGAAATAACTTGGGCAGAATTACCTCAAGGCACAGAGGAGGAGGGCATAAACGCTTGCTGCGGATTGTGGATTTTAAAAGGGATAAGAGGGGAATCCCTGCTCGGGTGCGTTCTATTGAATATGACCCCAATCGATCGGCCTGGATAGCTTTATTGGTCTATGCCGACGGAGAGAAGAGGTATATTATTGCCCCGATAGGATTGAAGGTCAACGATGTAGTTGTATCAGGAGAAGACGCTGAAGCCAAGGTGGGCAATTCTCTGCCCTTAAGGAGAATTCCTCTGGGTGCGGTGATTCACTGTGTTGAACTGATCCCGGGTAAGGGGGCACAGTTGGGGCGAGGAGCAGGCGCATCGATACGACTGATGGCAAAGGAGGGGGACTATGCGCAGTTGAAATTGCCCTCTGGGGAGGTGCGGGCAGTAAGCCTGGACTGCTATGCCACTGTGGGACAAGTTAGCAATATAGACCATGGGAATATCCAGTTAGGCAAAGCAGGTAGGGCCAGATGGTTGGGACGGAGGCCAAAGACCAGAGGTGTGGCAAAAAACCCCGTTGATCATCCTATGGGGGGCGGAGAGGGCAAGAGCTCCGGCGGTAGACATCCGTGTACACCGTGGGGTAAACCCACAAAGGGATATAAGACGAGAAAGAAAGGGAAACCATCCGATAAACTGATAATTCAGAGGAGAGGGTAATAGCAGATGGGACGTTCTGTTAAGAAGGGACCTTACATCGATCCCAAGCTCCTTAAGAAGATTCAGAAATTAGGCCAGACAGGGGAGAAAAAGGTTATCAAAACTTGGGCCAGACGTTCGACAATCTCCCCAGAGTTCGTGGGCTATACGCTGGCGGTGCATAACGGAAACAAATTCATTCCTGTCTATATTACTGAGAATATGGTGGGCCATAAACTGGGTGAATTTGCTCCCACTCGCACCTTCCGCAGTCACGGAGGAAAGCTGGCCGAGCGAACAGAGACAAAGAAGAAGAGATAAACTGACTGCTGGAGGCATTTTGTTATAGGGAGAATTAAATGGATTTGGAAATATTCGCTCTCAAGGGCAAAAAGGTGGTGATTACCGGAGGAGCAGGCGTGCTGGGGTCGGTGATCGCCAAGGGATTGGGAAAAGCAGGAGCCCAAATAGCCATATGCGACATCAAGGAGACTGTCGATGTGGTGAAGAAGCTCTTAAGGGACCAGGTAGAAGCCAAAGGGTACTATATAGATGTGCTGGATCCCCAAAAGATAAAAGCCTGCCACGACCAGGTGATGAAGGACTTTGGCCAGGTGGACATATTAGTGAACGCTGCTGGTGGAAATATAAAGGATGCGACAACCTCTACAGAAATGAGCTTCTTTGACCTGCCCATTGAGGGGTTAGAAAAGGTCGTGGCCTTGAATCTTTTTGGCGGGGCCATCTTCCCCTGTCAGGTGTTTGGAGAGAGCATGGTAAAAAATGGAGGAGGTGGTTCGATCATTAATATCTCCTCTATGAGCGCCTTCCGTCCTTTGACCAGAATACCAGGCTACTCGGCTGCCAAAGCAGCAGTGAGTAACTTCACCAAATGGCTGGCTGTCCATTTTGCCCAAGAATACAACAGAAAAATAAGGGTAAATGCTCTTGCCCCAGGATTTTTCCTTACTGAACAGAACCGTTATCTCCTTTTGGATGAAACAGGGAATTTGACCGCCAGAGGTAAGACCATTATTGCCCATACTCCTATGGGAAGGTTTGGTGAGCCAGAAGAGCTAATCGGTGCTTGCATTTGGCTTGCCTCTGATGCCAGTCGTTTTGTCACCGGAACAGTCATCCCAATTGACGGAGGGTTCAATGCATTTTCGGGAGTCTAAGGAGGTGATGGCGGAAATGGAGGTAAACAGAATTGGCATGGTTGGGTTAGGTCCTATGGGTAGAAGTTTATCTTTGAATCTTTTGGACAAGCATATTGATGTGGTAGGGTACGATCTTGATCCAGGAACACTGGAGAAGGCCTCTTCACAGGGGATAAAAGTCGCCTCTTCACTTCAGGATCTCGTGAACTGTTTCGGCGACGGAAAGAAGGCCATCTGGATAATGATTCCGGCCGGCAAAGTGGACGCTTTCCTAAGAGAACTATTTTCCTATCTTTCTCCAGGGGATATCGTCATTGAAGGTGGAAATTCTCATTTTGAAGACACCGAAAGAAGAGTTAAGCAAGCAGAGTCTGAAGGCCTTGTCTTCATCGGTACTGGCATAAGCGGTGGCGAGGAGGGGGC
>MVCY01000019.1 GCA_002049985.1 Candidatus Latescibacteria bacterium 4484_181 | reverse complement strand
GGCAAGATTCATATCCAGGGTTGAGAGGGGGGCAGCGACGTAGAACGGGATGTGGTGTTCTTTCGCCAGAACGGCAAGCCCGTAAGTGCCGACTTTGTTGGCCACGTCTCCGTTTCTGGCAATTCGGTCAGCGCCCACTATGACAGCATCTACTTTTCCCTTTCTCATCAGGGTGGCCGCAGCGTTGTCGCAGATGAGTGTCACCTCAATCCCGCTTTGCAACAGCTCCCAGGTGGTGAGGCGGGCTCCTTGCAGAAGTGGACGAGTCTCATCGGCAAAGACCCGGATATGCTTGCCCTGCGACTTTGCAGTATATATGGCGGTGGGACGAGTGTGCGACAGACGATCCACAGCCCAGCGAATCTTCTGTTCAAGCTCCTGAGAGGTGCCACGATGCCCCCATATGCTCAGCACCACTCCGTAGGCGGCAGCAACCCCGATGGCAGGAGCCCCTCGCACCTTCAGCTCTTCAATAGCTTGCGCTAAGGTCTCCACATTCCTACAGTCAAGGTAAACCAAGCGAAGAGGCAGTTCCGTCTGGTCTATTATCCTTACTGCCCCGGAAAGCCATTTAATCGTCTCTATTTTCAATATCCCACTCCGGCGGCTCCCTCACTCTCAGAAGGCGTTTATTCAACCGAAATCCGGCAAGCTCATAAAAACCAAAAGAACATTATTGCTGGGCAGGAGATTCAACGCCAGGCCCCTAACCGAAGCGCAAAAAACGGAAAGGTTGGCAGGTAACGACTTGATCCATTAGGAGGCAAACAAAGTAACTGTTGTAATTGAATCTTAGAGAGCTCCAACCCAGATTCAGAAAAAACCGCCCTGAAGACTTCTCTATCTGTTGCACAGATTGTGCTAAAAAATGGCAACTTCACACAAAGCGTGCTTCACTCTACCTTGAAAACAGACTGTAGGAGGCATCTCCAGACGCCGATGGAATCGGGCTCTGGAGAGTCCTCCCACAGAAATAGATACCTGAAGTGAGCCTATAGTACTGCCGGCAACTCCATCTTTCCGACGGAACCTGCACCTGTGTTAAGTAAGCCACAGTTTGACTCCGTAAGTTTAACCATTAGATCTCGGGTCTGTATTAAATGCGAATCACCTATGATAAGAGCAAAGAACAGAACGGAGACATAAGGCAGGCGAGGTTTTTACGAACAGATAATTAGCCCTTTCCGACCTTTGCGACTTCTTGTCAAACTTTGCGGGTGCAAATGTCTTCTGATACACACCCTCTTGTCTGTCCCAATAGGTACAAAATGTTTGTAGCAAATAAGACTGGCCATTTATTCGAAATCCCTTTAAGGTGATATGTTTTTCTTGTTTTTCATAAGTTTCCCGAATCTGGCTTTCAAGTGACGTTCCCTCACTTATGTCTTGGCCGATTCAAGACCGAAAAACAAGAGATGAACGGCCGTTGTGCCTCCCTTCGGCACTTTGCGGTTAAACAGAGAAGCATAACATCCACTAAGGGCTAACATTCAAAGTATGTAATCTGTTTGAACCGGGTGAACCTTTCCTTAATCTGCTGGTGAGTTAGTCCTTTAAGCCCGTCTACACTGAATTTCTCTACTGTAAAAGAGGCCATTACACTGCCGTAGACCACAGCCTTTCTCAAGTTGGTTTGACTGAAATCCTCGGTTTCGGCCAGGTAACCCAAGAAACCACCAGCAAAGGAGTCTCCTGCCCCGGTGGGGTCACAGGCAAGTTCCACTGGGTAGGCAGGAATGCTAAAAAAGGCGTCAGGGGTGAACATCACTGCACCGTGTTCTCCCTTTTTGACGATTACTGTCCGGGGCCCTCTCTCCAGCACTGACTTACACGCCTTGATTAGATTTGACTCTTCAGTAAGTTCCTCTATTTCTGCATCGTTCAAGATAACTGTGTCCACCTGGGCCAGGTTCTGAAGCAGGATCTGCCTTTTAGTTCTAATCCAGTGGTCAATAGTGTCACAGCAGGAAAGTCTGGGGCACCGAACCTGCTCAAGCACACTCTGCTGGAGTTCAGGATCGATATTGGCTAAGAACAGAATCTCAGAATCTCGGTACTGCTCAGGAATGGTTGGCTGGAAGTGGGAGAAGACACCGGGTTCAAGCAGCAAGGTCTGGCGGTCATTGGGGCGGGGACCGTATCTGCCTGCCCAGCGGAAACTCTTTCCCTTCCTTATTTGAAGTCCGGCAAAATCCACCCCTCTCTGTTTTAGAAAATCCAGCTCTTGCAAGGGGAAATCCTCACCCACGGCGGCCACCACCCTGGCTGGGGAAAAGTAGCTGGCGGCAGCCGCAAAATAGGTTGCCGAGCCTCCCAATACATCGGTCACCTTCTGGACGGGTGTTTCCACCGTGTCCAAAGCTACTGAACCAACCACAAGGATATTCACGGCGATACCTCCTCTATTTTGGCATCGCCCCACAGCCGTTCTAAGGCATAGAACTGGCGAGTATCTCGTTGAAAAATGTGGACCACCACATCCACGAAATCGATCAACACCCAACTTTGATCGGCGTCACCCTCTATATGCCAAGCTGGGTAGCCAGCTTTCTCCATCCCTTCGGTCACCGCATCACATAAGGCCTCGGCATGTAGGTCAGATTCAGCAGTACAGATGACAAAATAGTCAGCGATATCCGTTAGCTCCCTCAAATCCATCTTAAGAATATCCGTTGCTTTTTTTGACTTCAATAACTGAACTGAAAGATCAGCAAGCTGCAAGGAATCGTTGTCCAAGGTATCACCTCCCGATGTCTTTGAAAAAGGGCAAGTTACGGAAGTCTCGCCCGATGATGACCAACACATCCTCTATCCGGTAAGGGTCCTGCTTTATCTGCTGGATGCAGTTTTTTACACCCAGGGCTCGAGCCACCCGCCGGGCCCTCTCTATGTGCCCTGATCTGTCGACTACGATTGTCTCCAGAAAGTCAAAGCTTTCTGCATTTCCAAAATTCACTACATCAAAACCACTCCGACGAAGCAAATCAGTGAGTCTGCGGGCTAATCCCCTTTCTTCGCAGCCATTAAGGACCTCCACCCGGATGGGCATCACCTCCTTCTGAGGTTTTGGAGTAGGCTGTTTACAACCAACCCAGAAGAGGGCAACCAAGACTATTCCTAATACTGAGATGCTCCTCCATCTGCTCACCACTTCTGCACTTTTCCTACGGCACATAAAAAGGGACGCAAACAACCGAAGTTGCATACGTCCCCCTTCATATTTCTTAAAAACAAAATTCACAACATTTACCATAAATCCTTCCCCAGAGAAAAGCAGCAGCGTCAGTCTTATCGGTTAAACGATCGGCAATGCGGATACCAAAGGAAACTCCGCAGGGAGGGCAGAACCCTGTATTGTAAGCGTAAGGAGAAGTTTCGACTGGGTTGGTAGAGTAATTCAAGCGCCGGAAAGAACTTTCCAGCAGGGGCAGCAGACTTTCCCTCACCCAGAAAAGAGCTGTGCAGATAGCCCATCTCTAATTTTAGCGAGATAGGTGCCGAGAACTGGTAGATGAGGCGATTAAGATAAAATCCGCTGGTTTGACACCTTTTGCCGTCGGAAAGGAACATCAAAGAGTAACTCTGCGACATGGAAAGATGTTCAGGATCAAGCAAGCTTAAGCTACCGGGGTGCTTCGTACCCGGTTGTGGACCATTCCTCACAGCAGAACTGAACAAGCGGTGCTCCGCCCCATAGGCGGGAAAACTGAGCAGGGCTACCACAAGCCCAAGCAAACCGAACATCCGCAATCTCATTTCCACAAACCTCCTATAAACAACATCTTAGATTCAGCATATCCCCTGCCTCATTATTATAAGATACCGAAGTTTTTCTCAAAAGTCAACCCTTTTTTCATACGCTGAAATGAGCCCCTCCTGGATCTAGATTCATTAAGACAAGTCTTTTTGACTGCTTGTCACTCCGAATTGTTCAGCCTCCCACACTACTGCTGGCCTTTCCGTATGTTGCTTGCAGTTCTGGAGCTGTAAGTCTCATTTTTACAGGATAATCAAGAATGTTCTTGACAAAATCATAAAACTGTCGTACATTTTAATTCGCCAATCCGACGGTCAAATATAACTATCAGCTTCGATTGTAGAAGAAGGGCAATCTTGTGACAAAGTTAAACCGCAAAAAGATGGCACGGAAACTGTGGCTCCTTTCCCTTCTCTTCTCATCTCTCTCAGTTGCAAATGCACAGGTGGTGGACGTTCCCCTGAATCACCCTTCTTATCGCTTCATCGACCGAATGGAGGCCAAGGGACTTGTTAGACAGGTGAGAAATGGGACCAAGCCCATATCTCGGCTCAAGATGGCCCAGATCTTGTTGGAAATAGAAGAAAACGCCTCCAGCAGTTCACTAACCCGGATAGAGAGAGAACAGCTTCAGTGGCTTAAGAGCCAGTTCAAATGTGAGCTTGAAAGATTGGGAGAAGGGATTCCCCTCGCCTCCGTCTCCTCCCCTCGTTGGTGGGCTCTGTTTCCTAGAAAGGAGAAGGAGGGTCTGATCTGTTTAGACCCGGTGCTCGCCTTCTCCTCTCAGTCGAAAGGCAGCAGGAGAGTTTACCATAGGACTACAGGGGTAAAAGTGTACGGGTATTTGAGCGACGCGGTGGGATTCTACCTTTACGCACGCGACAGCAGTGAATGGGCTAAAGGGAACATCAGATGGAAACCAGCCAACCCTCAGGAGGGGTTCTGGGATGTCCCTTTCCCACAAAAAGGAATCGGTCACACGGGAAGCTACGGCAAGCGCATCGACCATGATGAAGTCGACGCTGCCTTCTCTCTGAGGCTACCCTGGTTCCGTCTATCCATAGCGAAAGGTAGCAACACCTGGGGGCCGGGGTATCGCGGGCAGTATGTAGGTGTAAGCGAGACGATTATCTATGGGGAGCGTGACCCAGAGATCCTATACCTGATTCCCGTTATGTTTCTCTGGTCGGCACAGCACTATCTCGGTGACCCGGATAACCTCCAGATGAGCGCCGACATAGATTTGAATTTAATAAGGCACTTTAAATTATATGGTTGTATCTTTGTGGACGAAATCTATGTGAGCAAGATATTCACCAAAAAGCAGCATAATTGGGTGGGCCTACAGGGGGGTCTGTTTTGGGTAGACCTCCTTGAAAATCTTGACTTCAGGGCAGAGTACACCAGAGTCAACCCCTGTGTCTACTCCCACAAATTCCCCATCAACAACTTTGAGAGCTATGGATACCTGTTAGGACATCAAATAGGACAAAATGCGGACCAGCTTTACTTAGAAGCAAACTACCGATATATTCGCCCATTGCTTCTGACCCTCTCTTGGCAACAGGACAGAAAGGGTCGGGTACCGAACGCCTATGAGCAATATCATAGCCCTTCTCAGAGATTTTTGTCTGGCCGGGTGAAGAGGCAGCAGTCCTGGGCACTGCGAGTCTCCTATGAGCCTCTGAGAGCTCTGTTTCTTAAGATCGGATGCCGGTTCATCGCAAATCCGAAAGGAGAGCAGACCGAACTCTCCTTCGGGCTGGAATATAACCTATGAGTGCCAACTGAATTCATACCCTCCAACGCGTTCCAGTCCTGCCGGAGGGTAATCCTTAAACCCTCAACCTCGATACAACTCAGGAACAGCCATGAAAGGCGTAGTTTTGGCCGGAGGCACGGGGTCCAGATTGTACCCGCTTACCAAGATAACCAATAAACACCTTCTGCCTGTCTTTGACCGGCCGATGATCTATTACCCCATTGAGAGCCTGGTTGAAGCTGGAATCGAGGACATTATGATCGTAACCGGCGGGGAAAGTGCTGGCGATTTTCTTCGGCTCTTAGGTAACGGAAACCAGTTCGGGCTCAAGGATCTGAATTACACCTATCAGGAAAAAGCCGGCGGAATTGCTGAGGCCCTTGGGTTGGCAGAACATTTCGTGGGGGAGGATAAAGTGGTGGTCTTCCTTGGGGATAACATCATTGAAGGAAGCATCAGGAAGGCAGTGGAGAACTTCCAAAGGCAGAAGAGCGGGGCCAAGATACTCTTAAAGGAGGTGGATACCCCCGAGAGCTACGGAGTACCGGAGATTGCGGGAGACAAGATTGTCCGCATCGAGGAGAAACCCCTACATCCCAAGAGCCCGTTTGCGGTGATAGGAATCTATATGTACGACTCCAGAGTCTTTGATATCATCAGAACCCTGACACCCTCGTCAAGGGGCGAGCTGGAGATCACGGATGTCAACAATGCCTACATCGAGGCACAGGAGATGAGTTACGAGATCCTGGAGGGCTGGTGGGCGGACGCTGGAGAGTCCATTGAAGCGTTACTTAGGGCCAACAACCTGGTGGCTCAAAAAAAGGCTCTCGGCCGACAGGCAAGGTGAGTGAGAAAATGGCTGTTGTGACTGAAAAAGCCTATGCCAAAATAAATCTCGGTTTGAAGATAGTGGGCCGACGCACAGACGGGTTCCATGAAATCATTTCGGTAATGCAAACGGTAAGTTTATATGACAGACTCACCTTGATTGAAAGAGCGGAGGGGATAGATGTCCGCTGTCTTGGAGCAGAGGGAGTACCGCAGGGAGAGCAGAACCTTGTCCACCAGGCGGCTGCCCTGTTGAAGAAAGAATACGGTGTAAAAAAAGGGGTTAACATAACGATTCAGAAACGCATCCCTGTGGGAGCTGGACTGGGAGGGGGTAGCTCCGATGCCGCCGCCGCGCTGAGAGGACTGAACCGCCTGTGGAAGTTGAAGGCAAAAGATTTCGAGCTGGCCCTTATCGCTGCCTCAATCGGCTCAGATGTCCCATTTCTGCTCCGAAAAGGCACTGCCATCGCCTTGGGAAGAGGTGAGATTCTGAATTACCTGAAACTGACCGAACCGCTCTTCTATGTTGTAGTCTATCCAGGTTTTGCAGTTTCTACAAAGTGGGCGTATGAGAAGAGAAAAAATAGCTTGACTTCGGAGAGTAAATATGTTAGCTTTATTTTTTCGCTAAAAAGAGGTGTCACAGACGGAAGGCTGCCGTTTCAGTATGTGGAAAATGACTTTGCGCAAACGGTGGAGAAGCGGTATCCTCTGATCCGGGAGATAAGAGAGAAGTTACTCTCCGCTGGGGCGAAAGTGGCTTCCCTTTCTGGTAGCGGCTCCGCCGTCTACGGCCTTTTTGGCGATCCCTATCGGGCACGGCAGGCAGCCGAGATGTTGCAGTGCTCAAAATGGAGTATCTTTGTCTGTCGCTCAGTAGGGGAAAATGAAAACTGAGTTCTTTAGTGAACAGTACCGGGTCGTCCAATGGTAGGACAACGGCCTTTGGAGCCGTGAATTGAGGTTCGAGTCCTCACCCGGTAGCCATTTTCAAAAAGGAGCAGTCAGAAGTGAAACTTTTCTCTGGTAACTCCAATCGGCTTTTAGCCGAAGAGATTGCCCAGCATCTGAATGTGAGGCTGGCTTCGGCTGACGTAGACAGGTTCAGAGACGGTGAGATCTCGGTAAGGATCAACGAAAGTGTTCGAGGCATCGACGTATTCATCGTTCAATCCACCCACGCCCCGGCGGACAATCTGCTGGAGCTGCTGCTTATGATCGATGCCGCCAAGCGTGCCTCAGCCAGAAGAGTAACGGCTGTTATCCCCTATTTCGGTTACGCCCGACAGGACAGAAAAGATCAGCCTCGAGTCCCTATTTCCGCCAAATTGGTTGCCAACCTGATTACTGCGGCGGGGGCGGACAGGGTGCTCACAATGGACCTGCATGCTGCCCAAATTCAGGGTTTTTTTGACATCCCGCTTGATCATCTCTACTCCTCCCCCATATTCGTCGACTTTTTTAAGAAGCTAAATCTGTCTGACCTGGTGATTGTCTCCCCTGATGTGGGCAGCATCAAGATGGCCCGGGCCTTTGCCAAAAAAATGGGCGCGGGACTGGCCTTGGTGGATAAGAGGAGACCTAAACCGGATGTGGCCGCTGTAGAAACCATTATCGGGGAGGTAGAAGGCAAAAACGTACTGATAAGGGATGATATCGTTAGCACTGGGGGCACCCTGGTGGAAGCCGCCGTGGCGCTGAAACGAAATGGCGCTGAGCAGATCTACGCTGCCTGTACCCATCCTGTCCTCACTGCGGGGGCCGTGGAACAGCTCAACCGCTCTCCCATAGAAAAAGTGGCCGTTTTGAACACTATGCCCGTTCAGAAAACCGACAATGACAAGCTCACTATTATCTCTGCTGCTTCTCTATTCGCTGAGGCCATAAGAAGAATCCACTTAGAAAAGTCAGTCAGTTTTCTGTTCAGTTAAATAACTGGCAGGTATTTTTCACACAATGACAGGGAGCTACGATGTCAGAGATTATCCTACACGCTCAACGAAGAGAACAGAAAGGAAAGCAATACGCCAAGAAACTGAGACGGTCGGGCAGAATCCCAGGAGTTTTGTACGGCCCTGGGGAGAAACCTGTTGCCCTCTCTGTGGAGGCAAGTGAACTGAAAAAGGTGGTGCACACCGCTGGAGAGACCAGTGTAATCTCCCTTCTTTTTGATGGAAACGGCAAAAAGCAGAGGCAAAAAAAGGTAATAATCCGAAAAGTTCAGCTCCATCCTGTTACACAGGAGTATCTCCATGTGGACCTACAGCATGTCTCTATGAGAACCAAGGTGACCGTGGAGGTTCCCATAATTATTGAAGGTACCGCCAGAGGCACAAAGGCAGGGGGCATCCTCGAACACATCCTCCACACCTTAAGAATCGAGTGTCTTCCCTCGGATATACCGGAAAAAATCGAAGTAGATGTCTCGGGGCTTGGCATCGGTGAATCTGTCCATGTGGGAGACTTGGAGGTTAAGAAGGCACGCGTACTTACTGAGTCGACTTCTCCAGTTGTAACAGTCCTGCCACCAGTTGTGACCAAAGAAGCAGCCGAGAAGGTTGAGGAGGAGATTGAAGAAGTTAGAGAAGGGGAGAAGGGAGAGGAAAAGGATAAAGAACCCGAACAGGAGGGATAACCCGGTTTGTATGCCATACTGGGCTTGGGAAACCCTGGTGAACCCTATCGCCGGACACGACACAATCTGGGATTCACAGTGGTAGAGCACCTGGCGGCTCAGTTGGAGGCAGAATGGCAAGAAGCGGATCTTTATCTGTTCGCCCCAGCGAGGATTGACGAGGTACCGGTGGTGTTGGTCAAGCCGATGACCTTCATCAACAGAAGCGGTCTGGCCGCCACAAGTCTGAAACAACAGCTTGCAATCTCGACCGAAGAGCTCCTGGTGATATTAGATGATGTGAATTTGCCCTTGGGGAAGACTCGCTTGCGATTGAGAGGCTCAGATGGCGGACACAAGGGCCTGGCTTCCCTGATATGGAGTCTCTGTTCTCAGCAGTTCCCTCGACTGCGATTAGGCACCGGCCCGTGCCCTGAGGGGAAAGACCTGGTGGAATTTGTGTTAGGGGAATTCAAGGAAGAGGAGCTTCCAGTGGTGCAAAATATGATCTTACGCACAATACAGGGGGTAAAGCTTTTTGTCTGTTCAGGGGCACAGCAGGCTGCGAATTTCTTAAATCAATCATAAATTCCTTAAACATAGGAGGTGGTGATGCAGGGTATCGTAAATCTGGCCCCGATTTTTGGACTTATTGGACTGCTGGTTGTCAGCATAATCTATCTCTACGTCAAGAGACAGCCGACAGGCTCTGAGAAGATGCGAGAGCTGGCCACTTCTATTCATCAGGGGGCAATGGTATTTCTGAGGAGGGAGTACTCTACCATCCTGATCTTTGTGGCCGTAGTATTTCTTTTGTTGCTTCTGTTTGTTGAACCGCATCTTTCTGCGTTTGCATTTCTGGTCGGGGCCGCTTGTTCTATGTTGGCGGGTTTCCTCGGTATGAGTTCAGCTACAATGGCCAATGTTAGAACCGCCCAGGCAGCAGATAAGTGTGGTATAGAGAAAGCATTAACGGTGGCCTTCTTCGGGGGCTCAGTGATGGGGCTTTCGGTAGCCAGCCTGGGGCTTTTAGGTTTGGGAATTGTATACCTGCTCTTTGTCCACAAAGATCCGGTCATAATCAATGGATTTGCTATGGGCGCTTCGTCTGTCGCACTGTTTGCCCGTGTCGGCGGCGGTATCTACACTAAATCTGCGGACATAGGTGCTGATCTGGTGGGCAAAGTGGAGGCAGGTATTCCCGAGGATGACCCCAGAAATCCCGGTGTGATCGCCGACAATGTGGGCGATAATGTGGGCGACATCGCCGGTATGGGGGCTGACCTGTTTGAATCGTATGTCGGCTCTGTGGTGGCCACTGTTGCCATCGGCTTTACCATGGGCCAATTTAAGATGCAATGGATGGCCCTTCCTTTGCTCATAGTCTCTGGAGGACTACTGGCCTCAGTTCTCAGTGTCCTCGGTATAAGACTGTTTAGAGGATTGAATCCTCAAAGTGCCTTACGCTATGGTACCTATGTGGCAGTCGGCCTCTTCCTGCTTTTCTCTTATTTTGTCGTAAAGGCCCAAACTGCTAATATGGGAACGGACTATTTAGAGGGCCTTCATATGTCAGGCAGGATGGGTGCCTTTTGGGCCCTTTTGGCCGGTATCATAGACGGCATTTTGATAGGCGCTTTTGCCGAGTACTATACCTCAGGAAAACCCATAAAGAAGATCGCCGTAGCTTCCCAGACAGGCGCGGCTACTAATATAATCACCGGATTATCTGTAGGCATGCAAAGTACCGCTTTGCCGATGATAGCCATCACCGCGGGCGTCCTCGTTGCCTACACTGTATCTGGGTTGTACGGCATTGGCATTGCTGCAGTGGGGATGCTGGGCACAGTGGGCATGACTATGTCAGTTGATGCCTACGGTCCTATTGCTGACAATGCCGGAGGTATAACAGAGATGTCAGGGCTGGGGGCTGCCACCAGAAAAATCACCGACCGATTGGACGCTCTTGGTAATACTACCGCTGCTATGGGGAAAGGGTTTGCTATCGGCTCGGCGGCTCTAACCGCCCTAGCCCTGTTTTCAGCTTATGGCAAGACTGTTGCTCATATCCAGGGAACAGAGAGCTTCAATATGACCCTCACCGACCCAGTGGTAGTGGCCGGCATCTTCATAGGAGGACTCCTGCCTTTCTTTATGGCCTCTCAGACAATGGACGCTGTGGGCAGGACTGCCTTCAAGATGGTCAACGAAATTCGCCGTCAATTTCGAGAAATCCCGGGAATAATGGAAGGCAAAGGCAAACCTGATCCGGCCCGCTGTGTAGATATCTGTTCCACCGCTGCCCTAAGGGAGATGGTTTTGCCCGGATTGAGCGCAGTGATTGCTCCCGTTGTGGTGGGCATCTTTCTGGGGCCCAAAGCGCTGGGAGGCCTGCTGGCTGGAGCTACTGTCACGGGGGTACTGCTGGGACTGATGATGGCTAACGGAGGAGGCGCCTGGGATAACGCCAAGAAATACATAGAACAAGGAAACCTCGGAGGGAAAGGCTCCGACTCCCACAAAGCATCTGTTGTGGGCGATACCGTGGGCGACCCCTTCAAAGATACCTCAGGCCCCTCAATGAACATCCTGATTAAGCTTATGTCAGTGGTATCCCTAGTAACAGCCCCAGTGATAGTGAAGTTGTCCAGCATGATCCATCCCTAATACTTAACGCAGAAGAAAGGTGTGCAAAGAATGAGATTCTATGAGGTTACTTTCATTGTGGACGATCAGATTGGAGAGGAGTCGATTAAGGCAGAGGTGAAAAAGATCGAGGACTTCATTGGCAACAATGGGGGAAAAGTTGAGAAGACAGGCAGCCTTGGCACCAGACGATTCGCATACCCGATCAAGAAGAGGGAACACGGCTATTACAGCTTCATCCAATTCTGGGCCGATCCCCCTCTTTTGCCAAGCTTGGAAAGTTCGCTGCGGCTGGATGAAGCAATCCTTCGCTACCTGATAGTGGCTGCCCCCAAGAAACATTCTGAAGAGCAGAACAGAGAAGAAAGTCCAGAGACCAGTGAGGAGAGATAATGGAAAGGACGAAATTTTGTTGGTTTTGCAGACATAACGATGAAGATTTTGACTATAAGAACGACAAGAAACTAAGGCGATTTATTACAGAAAGGGGCAAAATTGTCCCCCGCAGGGTCTCGGGTGTTTGCGCCCGACATCAACGGAAATTGAAACAGGCGATCAAAAGGGCTCGCTTCTTAGCTCTGCTTCCCTACAGAGCCGAGGTATTCAGATAACTACCCTCCCAAAATAGAAGCTGTTTCGGACTTAATGGGGTTATGAGGACTCGAAGTAGGCTTTCCCATTTTTTCTGCACAGGGGTGCCTCCTAACAAAGGTTTTAATCAAAGGAGAAACGAAAATAATGGAGGTAATATTAAAAAAGGATATCGAAAAGCTGGGAAAGGCGGGAGAAACCGTCCGCGTGGCCGATGGATATGCTCGTAATTATCTCATACCCAGAGGTGTAGCTTTAGAGGCCACCAAATCCAACTGGGCAATTTACCAGGAAGAAAAGAGACAGAAGATTATGCAGGAAGATCGGCACAAAAGGGCGGCTCGAAATCTGGCCAGAGAACTGGGTAAGATATCTCTGACTGCCGCTGTCTCAGTGGGTGAAGAGGACAGGGTATTTGGAGCAGTGACATCGCAGACCATTGTCGAGTTGCTCAAGGCGAAAGGTTATGATATCGACCGACGAAAGATAATCTTAGATGAACCTATAAAAGCTTTGGGGGTCTATACAGTAAAAATCAAGCTCCACCCCGAGGTGGAGGCAAAGGTCAAACTCTGGGTGGTTAAGGAACACTGACCCAGGAAAGGAACATAAGGGGCATTAAGTTCCCTGTCTTGGAGGTGGACATTATGGTGAAAGTAGATGTCTCGGGGCTGGCAATAGACAACAGGAGCAACTCACCAGTAGTACTATTGAAAGAAACACAAGGAGACCGTGTCCTTCCCATCTGGATAGGTCAAGCCGAGGCTAGTGCTATCGCCTTTGAACTGAGCGGGTTTAACTTCAGGAGACCGGGGTTTAACTTCAGGAGACCGTTGACCCATGACCTGTTCAAGAGCGTCCTCGACGCCTTGGAGGTCAAATTAACCAAGGTGGTTATCTCCGATCTGATTGATCAAACATTTTTTCAAGATAGACGCCCGCCCTTCCGACTCCATCATTATGGCGTTGAAACTAAAGGCTCCCATATTTGTCGCTGAGGAGATACTGGAGACCGAGGATTCATCAGAGGAGGATAACCCGGAGAAGAAGGCCCAGAGATTGAGAGATCGGCTTAACCGCATTAACCCTGAGGATTTCGGGAAGTTTACACTTTAGCTTTTCCCCGTTCTAATCTTCTGTTCCAGCCTCTTCGAGATTGTAATCTGCTCTGTAAGTCCTGTTTTGTATACTTTTCCTCTCTTTGTTAAGCAGCGAGGAGGAGATTTTGTCCCCTGATAAATCTGTGTACCTTTCGGTTGTAATTCCGCTCTTAAACGAGAAGAATAACCTCAATGGACTCTATCAGAAGCTGGGGCCGGTGCTGGCAGAACTTGGTTGTCCATACGAGGTGATTTTTGTGGATGATGGAAGCACGGACGGCTCCTTTGAAGTGCTGGAAGAGCTACATTACAGGGACAGCAATGTTCGGGTCATTCAGTTCCGTCGGAACTTCGGCAAAGCTGCGGCCTTAGCCCAGGGATTCAAAGAAGCAAGCGGCCGGGTTATTGTCACCATGGATGCAGACCTTCAGGACGATCCCTGCGAGATCCCCAAACTGCTTGCCCGCATAGAACAGGGATATGACCTGGTTTCAGGCTGGAAGTTCCATAGGCGAGATCCGCTCTCTAAAAGGATACCATCAAAGATATTCAACAAGGTTACCTCACTGATGACCGGAATAAAAATCCATGACTTCAACTGCGGATTGAAAGCATACCGACGGGAGGTAACCCAGGACATTCAGGTGTACGGCGAACTACATCGCTATCTGCCGGTGTTGGCCTACTGGCAGGGCTACCGCATCGATGAGGTGAAGGTCAAGCATCATCCCAGGCTTTACGGAAAGACGAAATACGGCGCAAAGCGGTTCCTAAGCGGATTCTTCGACCTGTTGACTGTAACTATGCTGACTCGCTATATCTCAAGCCCTCTTCATCTATTTGGCAGCCTTGGTTTGGCCGTCACCATTGTTGGATTCGTAATCAACTGTTATTTAGCTTATCTCAGACTCCGTTTCGGGAGTATACTCAATCACTACCCCCTGCTTGGGCTAGGGATTTTGCTAATGCTGTTAGGGGTCCAACTTTTCTCTATGGGACTGTTGGGAGAACTGATCTCCAACCTCCGGCAGGGACAGAGGGAGTATTCGGTGAAAAAAAGGCTCTTTTGATTGAGCCGACGCCTCGGAATATGAGGCGCAAGA